>CACZNV010000108.1 GCA_902782645.1 uncultured Ruminococcus sp.
TCCTTGTTTCGTTTTAATCTTTCCCGCGACTTGCGCAAAGAGCCCGAAATCGCGGCTTAAGAGCTGTACGAAGGTACTGCGAGCGGGAGGCTCGCGCAAAGCAAGTCGCAAGTCATTGTCGTAAGACCCCTCGTGTGCTTTTAGAAGTAACGTTGGTTTTTGTTAGTTCTCTTTTGCGACTTGCGTAAAGAGCCAAAAATCCTGATTTTTGAGCTATTTTTGCGTGCGCGACCCCGACGCTGTACGGAGGTACTGCGAGCGGGGAGCTCGCGCAAAGCAAGTCGCAAGTGATTGTCGTAAGACCCCTTGTGTGCTTTTAGAAGTAACGTTGGTTTTTGTTAGTTCTCTTTTGCGACTTGCGTAAAGAGCCAAAAATCAAGATTTTTTGTTGTGTGCAAAAGCGCCGGAAGGGTTTAAATCATTTTTAAAGATGGTATAATGAAAACAAATCCGACAAAGGAGATGCTGAAAGATGCGGAAGTTACTAATTGCCGCAGCAAAAGTTATTGCCGGAGGTGCAGCGTTCCTGTGCCTTCTGTCTGCGGCTGCGTGCACAGGCGGCAATACAGGCTCGATAAAATATGACAAATATGTGGAAAAGGAAGATTATACGGACATGAACGGACAAACCGGAGAAACGAATATAAGTCTCAGATTTACGTCGTTTGAGATAAACGGCGGCGATGTGACTTTGGGTATGGCTGCTGCAAGCGAAGAAGCTATGACCGCCGCCGTGAGCATTAAGGCCGCGGAGCTTGTTGACGCGGCATATAAGGACACAGGGGATGTGACCTGCTACACGGGGCAGGAAAAGAATGTGAAGAGGCAGAGTCTCACATTGGAGATGGCTGCAGGCGAAGGCTCGGTGACCGTTAAGGGCGCCGGCGCAAAGGACGGCATCACACGCAAGATTACGGTTGCCGTGAAGGACAAGGCGTCCGGCGCGGTGTTTGAGGGCACTTTGCTCATTAGGGACGGCACGGTGCTGCTTTCGGGGGATGCTCTTGATATTGTGTGCGGAGAGCTCACCGATGAAGAGATGGCTTCGCTGCTTGTGGGCAATACCGCGCTGCATCCTGTTGCAGGGGAGGCCGGCGCGACAATGCCGATCCGGAGGCTCGGCATTCCGGCGCTGTCGCTGGCCGACGGGCCGCAGGGTGTCAGGCTTGCGATGCCCACAGTTTGGTACCCCTGCGGCGCCGTCATCGCGTCGGCCTGGGACCGCCAGACCACCTATCAGGTGGGATGCTCCTTGGGAAGGGACTGCGATGCCGCAGGCGTTGACGTGCTGCTGGGTCCGGGAATGAATATACAGAGAGTTGTCCTTGGCGGCAGGAATTTTGAATACTTTTCGGAGGATCCCTTTGTTGCGGGAATAACTGCGGCTGCCTATACGGCGGGGGTGCAGTCGAAAGGCATTGGCGTGTCCGCAAAGCACTACGCGGCGAACAACCAGGAGACTTCGAGGGGCACGATTTCAGCCAGAATCAACGAGCGGGCTCTGCGGGAGATTTATCTGAGGGGCTTCGGGTACCTGGTGAGAAAAGCGGATCCGCTTACGATCATGTCGTCCTACAATAGGGTGAACGGGGTGTATTCCTCCATCAACAAGCCTCTGCTGGATGTATTGCGCAAGGATTTCGGCTTTGACGGGCTTATAATGAGCGACTGGGGATCCGGCGGTGCGGTACCCGACAAGGTGACCGCAGGAAATGACTTGACTGAACCCGGCTCCGACGGGGAGTACACGGAGCTTTTGAACGCCATACAGAACGGAACCGTTTCCAGAGAAATCTGTCTTGAGGACTGCAAAAACATACTTTCGGTGGTTGCAAGGTCCAAGGCCTACGGGAAGATGCTTGGCGGCAAGGAGCGGGCCACCGGTGTGATCGACTCCGAGAACGGCCGGAAAGCTGCCCTTGAGGCCGCTGAGGGAGGCATGGTCCTCCTTAAAAACGAGAAAAACGCCCTCCCGCTGGGAGAGAACACAGAAGTTGCCCTCATAGGTATGGCGGCCTACAACCCGATCTACGGCGGCGGAGGCTCCGGCGGTGTGACCCCTTCAAAGAAGATCGACCTGGAGGAAGGTCTCAAAGAGGCGGGCTACAGGATTAACGCCAAGGCCGCATACTGGTTCATCTTCTCCAACAAGATAAAGAAGGAATTTGACGATGAAAACGGCAGCTGGGCCGACGGCTGCGAGGCTGCGATAATCGTCATCGGACGGTACACCGAGGAAGGCGCGGATAAGGCCTCCGACAAGGGCGGATTCCTGCTCACCGACGACGAATCGGAACTTTTGAAGCGCACCTCGGAGCTGTTCCGCGCCAAGGGCAAGAAAGTCATTGTTCTCATAAACTCCGGCAACCCTGTGGAGTGCGCATCCTGGGATGAATACGCCGACGCAGTGCTCTGGATAGGCTACCCCGGAGAGGTGTTGGGCACAGCAGTCGCCAATATACTCTCCGGAAAAGTCAACCCCTCGGGAAAACTCACCTGCACCTGGCCTGAGACTTACGGGAGCACACCGTATGCGAGCAGCTTCCCGGGCACAGCTTCAGTCACCTACTACAGAGACGATATCTACGTGGGCTACAGGTACTACGGGCAGTTTGGCGTCAAAGCATCCTACTCCTTCGGCCGCGGACTTTCATACACAAGCTTTGAATATTCGGATTTTTCCGTTAAAAAAGAGGCTGACGGAAAGTTTGTTTTAAGCTGCAGGGTGAAAAACATTGGCGGCAGGAGCGGTAGAGAAGTGGTTCAGTTCTACGTTGACAAGCCGGATGCGGAAGGACTTCTGCCTCTCAAAAAGGAGCTCTGCGGCTTTGAAAAGACAAAGGTTCTGAAGCCCGGCGAGAGCGAAACGGTCAAGGTGACTGTTACATCCTATGAGCTTGAGTCCTTCTACACGGAGGACGGCGAGTGGAAGATCGCTGCGGGCGAATATGAGTTTTCTGCCGCAGCTTCCTGCGAGGACGTGAAATGCATCGCCAAGGTGACATTCGGCGATACCAAAACCACGTGGAAGGTTGCGGACAGGCTGCAGCCGGAAACCGGTGTGGCTACGATAGTTGACGGTGAAACAGGCGACCTGCCTGTGCAGGAGACCCGCACAAACATTGCAAAGGGCGCCGACACATACTGCAGCGGCGTTGAGGGGGCTCATGTTTCGGCAAATTCCGTTGACGGCAACAAAGACACCCGCTGGAGCGCCGCAGGCACGGAAGGCGAAAGATGGATCGTATTGGACCTTGGCGAGGTCAAAAAGGTGAGCGACATCTCCCTGCTCTGGGAGTCCAACACGGCCTACGAATACTCCGTCGACATTTCGGCAGACACACCGGAGAGGGCGGGCAAAAAGGGCACCTCCAGGCTGCCGTCAGGCATCGCTTTTACTGAAGTGACGACGAAAAAACTTGAAGACTGGGAGCTGGATTATGTTAAAATAGACCGGGAGGCGAGATTCATCAGAATCCGCATCCCCGAAAGGGCAAACTGGTGCTCAATTTACGAAATCTCGGTATTCGAAGGAAACTAAAATGACTTACGAAAAAATCATGAAAAACGCAAAGCCCGTATTTCTTGCGGGTCTTGAGAGCGAAACCAATATCCAGGCGGGCTTTGTGTGCACCCCGGACCTCTCAAAAAAGGATCTTGACGCAAAAGACGCCAAGGTATACGTGACCGCACGGAACTTCTACAGGCTCTACGTCAACGGAACCCTCTGCGCCCACGGCCCCGCAAGGGCGGCCCACGGATATCTGAGAGTCGATGAAATCGACGTCTCGGCCTCTTTGAAGGAAGGCGCCAATGTGTTTGCCTTCGAGGTCACTTCCTACGGCAATCCCTTTGGCGGTTACTCAAACGACACGGTGTTGGGAAAAGGGCTTCTCCGGGCAGCCGTCAAGGCGGGCTCCGTCACTGTCTGCTCCTCCCCGGAAACATTTTCCGGCATAAGGCTCAGGCAGCGGGTGCAGTACTCAGAGCGAATCTCCCACTGCAGGCAGATGACCGAGAACTATTTTCTTGACGGTGAATACACCCGCTGGAAAACGGATCCCTCCCTCTGCCGCGAAAAGCTTGCCGTGGTGGACGACAGTTCAGAGCTCATACCGCGGAGCTCGCAGCTTCCGACCTTGAAGCCTCACAGGGCTTTCAGGGTGGTGACAGCAGGCAGGGCGGAGATTGATGAGACCGTTCCCTTTGAGAACAACTGGTTTGAAAACCTGATAGAAGGATACAAGGACGTTGCGGAGAGACCTAACCGCGACTATGTAAAGACGGTTGATTTGCCCTTCAAAAAGACGGAGAAATGCGATATTGGCGAGTCCGGCCAGGTTGCCGTGAGGGGCGCCAAGGGCGGCTCATATTACGTCGAATTTGACCTTGGCAAGCCGGAGGTGGGATTCATAAAGGTTGAGTTTGAGACGGAGGACCCCGGAACAGTGGACATAGTTCATCTTGAGTCCAACGTAATCTACGGCGAAAAGGACGAGGTCACCGGGGGCGCAAACCCTGTCACAAGGCTCCACGTAAAAGGCGGCAAGGTTTCCTTCGTCTCCATGGAACCCGCCCTGGGAAGGTTCTTCAAAGTATATTTCAGGGGCTGCGGCTCCTTTAAACTCGCCAATCTGTCCCTCCTCGAGTACACGGTTCCCGAACTGAGGGGCGGAGGTTTCCTCTGTAGCGACGACAACGTAAACCGCCTCTACGAGGCAGCGGCGCTGACATTCAGGCTGAATACCCTTGACATCTTCATGGACTGCCCGGAGAGGGAGCGGGGCGGCTGGCTCTGCGACTCCTACTGGACGGGCCGGGCGGAAAGAATGCTGCTGGGGTCCCACAGGGTGGAAAAGGACTTCATCGAAAACTACCTTTCCACGGACCCCGCCAATATGTTCCGGGGCTTCTTCCCTGAGGTCTACCCGGGAAACAAAAATGACTACAAAAGCTGCGCAGGCATCACCACCTGGTCCTTCTGGCTCATGGAGGAGCTCTGCGCCTACGTAAAAGAGTCCGGAGACACCGGAACGGCGGAAAAGTACAGGGGCAGGGTGGAAGCCTTCGTGGAGGGCGTCAGGAGCTTCATTGGCGGCACGGGCCTCATCGAAAACATGCCCTGGATATTCATTGACTGGTCCTTCTCAAACGACGGGGATTTTGTAAACCCGGTCTCCACAGGCGCCAATGCATTGGCCTCGAAAATGCTTGCGGACCTTGGCGGGCTCTACGGGAGAGAGGACTGGAAGGAGCTTGGCGAGAATATGCGCGGCATCCTGCGCAGGGCGATCATTGGCTCAAACCTCAAAGGGCCGGCCTTCATTCCGGACGCGTTCAATGTGGTTGACGGAAAGCTTGCCGCCAAGAACCTCTACACCGAAAGCTGCACTTACCTGACGATATGGTCCGGTGTTATAACCAAGGAAAACGCCCCTCTCACCGTGTTTAATGCGGTCAAGGCGATGGGACCCTGTCCGGAGTTTGCCCCCAACACAAGGGTGGGCCGCGCGGGCCTGTTCATTGGGCTCCAGTACAGGTTTGACATGCTGGCAAGGCTTGGCGAGAAGGAGCAGGCGCTGAAAGAACTCATGAGCTTCTACGGCGCTCAGCTCAAGGAGGGCCCGGGCACCCTCTGGGAGAATCCCGAAATAAGGGGCTCAAGCTATTGCCACGGGTTCACATCCTTTGCGGCGGTGCAGCTAATGCGGGACGTGCTGGGCATAGGAATCCCCGACGAGACAAGCAAGACAGTCAGTATCGATCCCCGCCCCTCCGGCCTCCGCTGGGCAAGGGGCTCCGTCATGACGTCAGACGGCCTCATCACCGTCTCCTGGGTCTCCCGGGACGGAAAGCTTGACATAAACGTGGGTCTGCCCGCAGGCTGGAAAAAAGAATGACCCCTTTAAAAGGTTAAACAAAAGAGCACGGCATCAAACCGGTAAGGCGCCGTGCTCTTTTGTTATGCTTAGTTTTAACTTTTAGTTTTACTTGCGGAAAGTTATTTGGTAACTATCTTGAATGTCCTTGGCGTCGCGTCGTTCATGTTGACGACAAAGGCGTAGGAGAAGGAGTTGTCTGCGTCGGTGTAGACCGCGTAGCCGTCGTAGCCGTTGACGGAGGCGATTTCGTACCTCACCCATTCGCCGTTTATTTTTTCGTAGATCTCCGGCACGCCGAAGGAGTCAAAACCGTATATTCTCACCGCAATGTTGTGGTCAGAGGAGCGGTAGTAGCTTTCGTTGACCGCCGGAATGTTTGCCGCGCCTCCGTAAACCGTAAACTCGCAGGTCTTTCCGTCGGCGCTCTTCGCCTTCGGAACTATGCCGTCATCAAGCACCGTGTCCGTGTCGGAGGAAATCCTGACGGGATTCAGACATGTGTTCTCCCGCACAAGTCTTACGCGTTCGTCGTCCCTGATCTCCTGGGAGCCGTAGGGGAATATGATGAGACGGAACTTCATCACGTCGCCTGCCTTCAGGGTAACTTTGCCTAAATCAAGGGAAAGACTGATTCTGTTGAGGTTCCAGGAGGTGTAGTCCGAGACGATGAAGCTGCCGGTGAATTTCCTGCCGCCAAGGGTAACGTCGCTGTCCGCCACAATCACCGCCATATTGACGTAGTCGTCGGCGTCTGCGTCGTATATCGCCACATACGGGCAGTCCTTTCCGAGCTTGTAGTAGGTCTTTTCGGCGGAGTGGCTTGTGTCTGCGGCTGCGGGGGTGTTATTGGCGTCAAGGTAGCCCAGCTTGTTGTAGAAGATGAAGCGGCCGTCCATGGCGAATATGTTGAAGTCGCGCCTGAATTCCTCCACCGTGAAATCCTCAAGCACCGTAAACTCGATGTCGTAATAAGCTCTGCTTTCGTCCGTCTGAGGCATTTCCACGTGGCGGTATGTGGCCGCGACACGCCCGTCCTCTGAGAGGTAGTTCATGCGCACATCCGCATACACGGGACCCGTGCTGTCGATGTATTTTGTGGTGAACTCAAGGCCTGAGAAACCCTTGTCCTTTGAAGTGTATTGCAGGACCCTGGGCGCGCCTCCGCTTGTGTGCTGGGGCTGACTTGCCCAGAGAGGAGAGGACATAGGTCTGAAGTCGGGAATGGTCCAGTAGTCCTTGCCGTAGACAAAGTAGGGCGCAATGCAGTTCGTTTCCGTGACGCCTGTTGAGAGGTGGTAGTAGGTGGTAAAGAACTGGATTGACGACAGCTGCTTCAGCGGGAAAAGACCCCAGTTCTGGTAGAGGTTTACAACAGTGATCTTTGTCTCTTTGGCGCTTTCGACAACGAGGGGGAAGAATGTGTCGCTGTAGGAGTGGTCCCCCTGGTCAAAAACAGTCTCGTCCCCGTCGCCTGAGAAGTTCTTGGAGACTTCCATGGCCATGGGCAGTACCGTGTTGTTCTCGTCAAGGAGCACAGCGCACTCCAGGGTTCCGCCCGTGTCGCCCGCATGGGTGTAGACGTAAACAGTCCTGTCCTGATCCTCGCCTGTAAACTTGACGGAGAGGGTGTATTGCCTGTCGGGGGATGAGTAGTAGGGCGGCGAGAAGCCTCCGGCGTTTGATTCAATCGTGAACGTGTAGAGTCCCTTCAGCGAGTCATAGCCAAGGTATTTGCCGTTTGAGTCAGGGGTGGTGGTGACCACATTCTCAAGGGGATGTCTTTCAAACTCCGCCTCTTTGAGAAAACCTTCAAAGCTGTGGGCGGTGTCGGTGTAGAAACGCCTGCCTATTTCGTAGATGTATTTTTTCCTGAGCAGCCCCTTGTCGGGTATGTACTTCTGGGTTATGACGTAGTTGTCGCCCTCGTCTGTGACCGTAAAGCTGCTCTCGAAGGTGCCGTTTACGAGTATAAATCCGAAAATTCCGGCGTCCTTTATGTCAAAACCGATGTATTCTGCGCTTGCCCAGTCCACATCCGTCAGACTCTCGTGGAGACCGTTTTTGTCCTTGACGATGAGCTTTGCCACATTGGCTTTTTTGACATTGGCGGTAAATCCGATGGCCGCCACGTTTTCGGTTTTCTCCGAAATTACGAACCTGTCAACGGAATTGATCTTGTCGGTAAAAGTGTGGAAGTTTCTGTCCAGCAGAGCCTTGGGACGGCTGTTGTCCTTCCCTAAAAATTCGATCTTTGAGATGGAGACACTGTCTTTTGAACCCTTGTCCAGATCGATCCTGAGGCCCTTGAGTTTCCCGGTGTAGCCCACGACGTTTTCAAAGGAAACGGTGTACTCGTGGTATTCGCCGTCCGGATTCAGTGTGATTGCCACCTTCTGATCCGAGTTGAAGCCGCTGAAGCTTCCCGCAGCCACGTAGACCTCGCCCGATGAGGCGGAGGTGTTCTTCATGGTGATCCTGACACCGCTAAATTCGCTCGCGTCCACGCCGGTCAGATTCCACCCGATGTAGGGGTCCTCAGGGTCGCTCACTTTGAAGCTGAGCACGCCGTCAGAAATCTTCAACCCGTCAACCCCGTTTGTGGAATCAGGCAGCACCATATCAAACACCTGCTTTTTGGAGTAGTCCGTTATGCGCTCAAAGCTGCAGTTCAGAATGTGGGTGTCGTAGTAGTAGGCGCCGTGCCTGTATGTGTTGAGATTAGGCCCCTCGAGCCCTGCGGCGGAGGAGTAGACAGACCCGTTCTCCAGCTCTATGAAAGCGTCACCCGTGTTTTCAATGTAGACCTTTCCGTCAGGAGTCGTGAGAGACGAAATCTGTTTAGCGCCGGCAGAGCTTCCCACCGTGTAGTTGAGGTTCATGTGCCCGTTGGCGATGCACAGTGCGTTCCTCTCCCCGGTAAGGTAAAAAACGTTCACGCCGTTGGCGAGGTCCCTCGCCGCGTAGACTGTCTTTGCGTTGGCGCCCGTGTACATCTCCTTGTACTCGGTCACTTCCTCTTTGTAAACCTCGAAAGGATCAAAATCAATCCTGTTCGGCTTCGCTGTCCCCCTGCATCCGGCAAGCACGATAACGCACAAAACCGCAAGGAGAAGAAAAACATATAAGGCTGTTTTCTTCATCTTCAAGCTCCTGTTTAAAAAATCCGGGCATATGCGCCCGCAATACTGTCGCCAATGTATTTTACCCCACTCCGCCACCCCTTTGCAAACCTTTTCCGCCGGGCATACCTAACGCCGCCGCGCCGCCGATATTGTTAAAAAGCTGCGAAAGATGTAAAATTGGTGCGTAAGCGCCGCGGCACTTTTAGATACGAGAGGTTTTAGCAGGATGGAACAGTTCTTTTTATACGACGAAAACGAAAAGCCCCTTGACGTCATAAAGGACGACGGAGGTCTCATAAGCATATTCAGAACGGTTGCGGTCATTGGCGATTCCCTGGCCTCCGGCGACCTGGAATCCATGGGCCCCTCATCCCCCCGGGACTACCACGACATCTACGACATCTCCTGGCCCCAATACATCGCCAGGCTGAGCGGCACCACTGTCTACAATTTCACCCGCGGCAATATGACTGCCAACGAGTACAACAACTCCTTCGCGGCCGAAAGAGGCTTCTGGGACAAGACCAAAGCGGCGGAGGCCTACATCATAGCCCTTGGCGTTAACGACCTTGACGGGTTCCGCCAGGAGCTGGGCAGCATCGCCGACATAGCCCCCGACTACCACCGCAACAAGCCCACATTCGCGGGCGACTACGCCAAGATAATCCAGCACTACAAGGAAATCCAGCCCGACGCGGCCTTTTTCCTGCTCACCATGCCACGCGAAACCGAGCCCTACATCACCGCTGAGTGGGCGCAGAACCACGAGGCCCACAGAAAGCTGATTTTCGAGCTCGCAGACCGTTTCACCAACACCTATGTGGTAGATCTTGCGGAGCACAGCCCCGTCAACGACACCGAATTCCGCAAACTGTTTTACACCGGCGGCCACCTGAACAACGCCGGCTACTACCTTTACGCCAAGATGATCAGCTCCTACATCGACTACATCGTTCGGCACAATCTCGAAAAGTTCAACCAGTCCGGCTTCACCGGCACCCCGTTCAAATACACCTGCTGAAGCTTGCGAGTATTGCAAAGCAAAAACCCGGCGCCTGGGCGCCGTTTTTTATTTTCGAAAAGCATTTTGTCCATCAATAATCAGTACCTTGTGAGAAAGTCGAAGGAGCTTACGGTCAGATGTTGTTTTGGAAATATGGACAAAAGGCGTAAAGAACCAAAA
>CACZNV010000109.1 GCA_902782645.1 uncultured Ruminococcus sp.
AAAAAGCAACCTCAATTGAGGCTCTCCTGAGAGTTCTTTCAAATACCTTTATAAAATCAAGGTGGGATACGTACTTGACGGCTTCGCCGCGGCTGTAAATGAGACGCATTATGTCACTTGCCAACGCACACACCCCCTTTGTATCTTGCAACGCCGCAGCCCTGACATTTTGTTCTGCAGTCAGGTGTGGTCTCTGCCCGGAGAGCCCTCTCCAGCTCCCGCTTCATAAAGCTGTCTGTGACGCCAATGTCAATAATACTCCATGGCAGAGGCGCGTTTACATCAGGGGTGTTTGATCCCTCAAATCCCACCGTAACAAGCTTTTCCTTCTCCTCTTTCCATACTTCGTAGTTAAAGAACTCGCTCCAGCTGTCGAAGCCGCCGGTCCTTTTCCAGACGTTGTATATAAGCTTGGCGGCTCTCCTGTCGCCCCTCGCAAGATAGTTTTCCACAACGGAAAGCTCCGCGTCGTGCCAGGAGAAGCCGAATTTCGGACCCAGAGCATCCTTGATAAGGAACTGTCTGCGTTTGATTTCGTCGTAGGATACCTGAGGAAACCATTGGAAAGGCGTATGGGCCTTGGGCACGAAGCTTGATACAGAGACTGTAATCTGGGGAGACCTCACCTTCTCGCCAACGTGACAGTCATAATAAACGTCTCTCACTTTCCTTGCGATGTCAGCAATCGCAAGCAGGTCCTCGTCTGTCTCCGTGGGAAGGCCCAGCATAAAGTAAAGTTTAACGCCTGTGTGACCGCTGGAGAAAGCAAGCCTTGAGGATCTCATAAGGTCCTCTTCAGTGATGCCTTTGTTGATAACGTCCCTGAGCCTTTGTGTACCCGCCTCCGGGGCAAATGTAAGGCCGCTCTTTCTCACCTTGCTGATTTTTTCCATAAGATCAAGGGTGAAGGAGTCGATGCGAAGGCTGGGAAGCGCAATGTTCATGTGCCGCTTCTCGGTATAGTCAATCAGTTTATCCGTAAGCTCTTTAAGCTGCGAATAGTCGTCAGTGGCAAGACTGAGAAGGGATATTTCCTCATAACCCGTGCATTCAGAGAGCGCTATAGACGCGTCAAGCAGCTTTTCCGGACTGCGTTCCCTTGCCGGCCTGTAAATATAACCGGCCTGGCAGAATCTGCAGCCTCTGACGCAGCCCCTAAATATTTCAAGCATTATCCTGTCGTGAATTGCCTCAAGATAAGGCACCACCTGAGATTTCATAAGGTATGTGTTTTCAAAATCGGGAACCACACGCCTTAAAACTTTTTCTGCGGCAATACCCTTGAATTCATCCTTAACCTTAAGTTCCTGGAAGGCCCCGTTCTCATCATATGATGCTTCATAGAACGAAGGTACATAGACGCCGGATATCTTGGCGGCTCGCTTTAAGAACTCAATTCTCGGCAGCTTCTCCGATTTCCACTGTCTGTAGCAGTCAAGAATCTCGGGAAGCATATCCTCGCCGTCGCCGACGTTAAATAAATCGAAAAAATCAGCTATCGGCTCAGGGTTTACGCAGGCCGGGCCGCCGCCAATGACAAAAGGCATGCCTTCGGTCCTGTCCTTGGCGTATACCGGAAGACCGGCAAGGTCAATCATATTAATCACATTGGTGTATGAAAGCTCGTATTGAAGCGTAAAGCCAATGAAGTCAAAGTTTCTGATCTCTTCCTGGGACTCGTGGGCGAAAAGCTTCAAGCCCTCTTCCCGCATAATTTTCTCAAGGTCCGGCCATGGGGCGAAAACCCTCTCGCACCATATATAATCCCTCTCGTTGAGAAGACCGTAAAGCAGCTTCATTCCCAGGTGGGACATACCGATTTCATAGTTATCGGCAAAGCAGAAAGCAAACCTCACATCCACTTTTGATTTGTCTTTAACGATGGAATTGAGCTCTCCGCCTGTATATCTTGAAGGTTTCTCAACCTTCATAAGTATTCTGTCGGGTATATAAGACAAAATGTCTGCCTCCTAAATTAGAATGAGAAATTGGCGATTTCCTTCTCCACAGCCTCCGATCCCGAGCAGGTGCCTGAGAAAAGTATTTCATCAGGTGAGTATGCATCCCTCAGTTCAACTTTCCTTTTGCCTTCAAAGAATCTTAAAAACGAAACTGCTGCGGAAAGTCTTTTGGGATCCACCGTGACTGAAAGAGTTGGAAGATTGCTGTCGTCGCGAATGTTGGTATTCGGGCTGACGAAGGAATATCCTGTGTTTTTGGAACCCGGGCTGTAGGTCTCAGGCGAGAACAGGGCCTCGGCAATGACCGACGCAGCCTCTTCGTCTCTCAGGCTGATGCGGCCGGCAATAACCGCAAACTTTTCTGTCTCCGCAAGGTTTCTGAACTTCTCGTAAGTTTTCGGGAACAGGATGACTTCAAATTCACCGGTCAAATCCTCGCAGGTCACAAAAGCCATAGTCTGACCGTTCTTGGTGATTTTCTTTTTGACAGAAGTCACCACGCCAAGCATTACAGCGTTTTGATTGTCCTTTATCTTATCCGAATCGGAAACCGTCTCAGAGCCTTCGCCTGCATCTTTGTCACCTTTGTCCTGCTTAAGCATAGAAGCGGTGACATTGACGAATTTCTTGATGAAATCGGTATATTGTTCAAGGGGATGGCCGCTGATGTAAACGCCTGAAACCTCTTTTTCAAAGGCCAGAAGTTCATTCTTCGGAAGCTCCGGAAGGTCAGGATAGCCGTCGTATTCGTCCTGAGGGGCCGTTTCCTCAGAGAGCATGTCAAAGAGGGAGAACTGACCCTGGGATACCTTCTTATTTGCCGCAGCAACAAGGTCCAGGATGACCTCGTAAGATTTGAGAAGCGTGTTTCTGTTGACGCCAAAGGAATCATAGGCGCCCGCCTTTATAAACGAATCCACGGCCCGCTTATTAATGTCCATACCGTTCATGCGGCGGGCAAAGTCGTAAAAGCTTCTGTAGCGGCCGTTTTCATTTCGTTCCTTCACGAGCGAGAGCACAGCGCCCTCTCCCACATTCTTAAGAGCCGCAAGACCGTATCTGATTTTATCGCCGACAACCGTGAAATATGTGTAACTTTCGTTGATGTCGGGAGGCAGCATGGGAATGCCCATCTCCTTGCAGTCGGCAATATAAGCCGAGACCTCGTCGCTCTTTGTGATAAGGCTGTTGAGAGTTGCGCACATAAACTCCACGGGGTAATAGTACTTGAGATATGCGGTCTCGTAGGCCACAACCGCGTAGCAGGCTGCGTGGGCTTTGTTGAAGGCATAGCTGGCAAAGTCGGTCATCTTGTCGAAAATCTTGTTTGTGATCTCCGGGTCGATGCCCTTTTCCTTGGCGCCTTCCACGAACAATGCCCGCTCTTTTTCCATGACATCGTGTTTTTTCTTTGCCATGGCCCGGCGCACAAGATCGGAGTGACCCATGGTGTAGCCGGCAACGTCCCTGACTATCTGCATAACCTGCTCCTGGTATACCATACAGCCGTATGTGACGTTGAGAATAGGTTCAAGCAGGGGATGGTCGTATTTGATTGAATCGGGATGCTTTCTGTTCTCTATATAAGTTGGAATCTGGTCCATCGGACCAGGCCTGTAGAGCGCAATACCCGCAATGATTTCCTCAAGGCTTGTTGGCGACAGATTCATCATGAAATTTGTCATACCGGCGCTTTCAAGCTGGAATATGCCTGTGGTTTTACCGTCGGCAATCTGCTTGTACACAAGCGGGTCGTCCATCTCCATGGAGTCAAAATCAACTGTCACGCCCCGGTTCTTTTTTATAAGTTCCAGTGCGTCCTGAATAACGGTTAAAGTCCTTAGGCCCAGAAAATCCACCTTGAGGAGGCCGAGAGCCTCAAGGTTTTTCATCGGATACATGGTCACGGCAGAATCGTTTGACAGCTGGACGGGAACATATGTAGTAACAGGGTCCTGTGTAAGGACAACGCCTGCCGCATGGGTCGAAATGTTTTTAGGCATGCCCTCGATGGCCATAGCCTTGTCTATAAGATCCTTTGTGACCTTGTCGGTGTCGTATTTTGCTTTAAGCTCGGGGCTCTTTACAAGTGAATCGGCGATGGTTATATTAAGCTCCTTGGGTATGAGCTTAGCCACTGCGTCCACATCGGCGTAGGGTATGTCAAGGACCCTTCCAACGTCTCTGATGGCGCCTCTTGCGGCCATTGTGCCGAAAGTGATTATCTGGGCCACGCAGTCTTTGCCGTACCTTTCGATGACATAATCGATGACCTCTTTACGCCTTGTATCGGAAAAGTCAACGTCAAAGTCAGGCATGGAGATGCGCTCCGGGTTAAGGAACCTTTCAAAAGCCAGATTGTACTTTAGAGCGTTGATGTTGGTGATTTTGAGGCAGTAGGCCACAAGGCTTGCGGCGCCGGAACCTCTTCCCGGACCCACGGTGATGCCGTGATCCTTGGCGTATTTTATAAAGTCCCAAACAATGAGATAGTAATCCTCGTAGTGCATTCTGAGGATAACGGATAACTCGTATTCAAGTCTGTCTTTTACCTCTTCAGGGAGAGTGTCGCCGAATCTCACCGCAGCGCCGTCATATGTCAGCTTTCTGAGATAGTCGGCAGAGGTATAGCCCTCCGGAACTTCAAACTTCGGAACGATTGACTGAACGCCCAGTTTAAATTCCAGATTGCACATGTCTGCAACCTTGGCGGTGTTTTCGATGGCTTCAGGAACACTTTCAAATATCCTTGCCATCTCCTCAGGAGACTTGAGATAGAACTGGTCGGTTTCAAACCTCATCCGGTCTTCATCGGCAAGTTTCTTCCCTGTCTGAATGCACAGCAGAATATCCTGGATGACGGAGTCTTCCCGGTTAACAAAATGGACGTCGTTTGTGGCTATGAGAGGAATGCCGGTCTCATTAGAAATCTTAATAAGCTCCCGGTTAACCTCTATCTGTTCCTCTATGCCGTTGCTTTGCAGCTCAAGATAGTAGTTGCCCCTTCCGAAAAGGCTGTCAAACCACAGAGCAGTGTTCCTGGCGGCCTCATAATCGTGCTCCATAATGAGCCTGGGAATCTCACCCGCCAGGCAGGCTGAGGAGCAGATGAGGCCCTCGTGGTATTTTGCAAGGATTTCCTTGTCGATGCGGGGTTTGTAGTAAAAGCCCTCCACAAAGGCAAGAGACACAAGCTCGATCAAATTCTTGTATCCCTGCATATTCTTTGCGAGAAGTATCAGGTGATAGTTTGCGCTCTCACCTGTGCCCCTGGCGGCCTTATCGAATCTGGAACCCGGTGCGCAGTAGACTTCGCAGCCGATGATGGGTTTGATGCCCTTGGCGAGACACTTCTGATAGAAATCAATTGCGGCATACATTACGCCGTGGTCCGTGATGGCAAGGGAATCCATGCCGAGTTCCTTGCACCTGTCGATCAGGCTGTCAAGTCTCGAAGCGCCGTCAAGCAAACTGTATTCGGTATGAACGTGAAGATGTGTAAAGCGCATCCCGGTCTGACCTCCAATGATTAACCGATAATTTTTTTAACCTTATCGCCAAGAACTTTTTTCAGCTGTTCAGCTTTTTTGCGGCAGTTCTCTTCGGATTCAAAGTCCTTGATACCTACATATATCTTAACTTTCGGTTCTGTGCCTGAAGGTCTCACCGCAAACCAGCCGTCCTCAAAATAGTACTTGAGAACGTCAGCTGAAGGAAGATCCAGTTTTTTCTCTCCTGAGGGTTTGCCGTCCTTTGTGAACATTGTTTTTTTGCCGCAGAGCACGTCGTCCATGGCTTCAATCCTGCCCTCAAGGATGGATGGACCCTTCTTTCTCAGGCCTGCCATAAGCTTAAGGATGCTTTCGTGGCCGGACTCGCCGGGAAGCTCCACGGAGAATGAAGATTCGGATCTGTATCCGAACCGCTTGTGGATGTCGTCAAGGGCGTTAACGAGACTTCTCTTGAGAATCACTTTGTTGAAAAGAGCCATCTCGCAGAGCACCACGCTGGCGGCAACTCCGTCCTTGTCTCTTGCATAACCTTCAGTCAGAAAGCCGTAGCTCTCCTCAAATCCCAGGATGAAATCATCTTTGTTTTCTTCAGTGATGAGATCGCCAATGAATTTGAAGCCAGTGAGCACCGATTTGAATTCGACACCGTTTGCCTTGGCGATTTCACCGGCAAGGTCAGTGGAAACGATGGTGGATACAGCGAATGCCTTCTCCGGCAGGCAGTTGTTCCTCTTTCTCACGCCAATGAGGTAGTCCATGAAGAGGCAGCCGATTTCATTGCCGGTGAGGCTTTTGTAAGAGCCGTCGGGAAGTCTCACTGCTGCTCCCATTCTGTCCGAATCGGGATCGGTGCCAAAAACAATGTCGGCTTTGAGTTTTTTGGCGAGTTTAATGCCTTTCTTAAGAGCTGCGGGGTTTTCCGGATTCGGAACCGTAAGTCCCGGGAAGTTTCCGTCGGGCCTTGATTCGGATCTTACTGTGTGGAAGTTTTTGAATCCAAGATGTTTTACCGCCCTTCCCACGTAAGCCGCGCCCGAGCCGTAAAGAGGGGTGTATACAACGCAAAGCTCTTCGGAATGCTTTTCAAGCAGCTTCCTGTCAACTTTTAGCGCCGCAACTCTCTCCACAAACCTTTGGGACACATCATCGCCGAAATATTCAAGATTTCCTTTTCTGAGCTGTCCCAGGAAGCTGGGATCGGGTATCTTTGAAAAATCCGTGTAGGAATCAATAATTTTAGTGATCTCATCTGCCATGGCTGGAGCAATCTGAACTCCGCCCTCCCAGTAAACCTTGTAGCCGTTATACTGTTTGGGATTGTGGCTTGCGGTGATCATAATGCCGGCCTTAAAATTATAGGACCAGACTGTGTGTGAAAGCACAGGCACGGGTGCCGGTTTTCTGAAAATCCTTGTTTTGATGCCTCTTGAAGCAAACACTGCAGCTGCTTCTTTTGCAAAAAGCTCGGAGTTGATTCTTGTGTCGTAGGACACGGCAATGCCACGCTCCTCAGCTTCCTTTCCGAATGATTTTATGTAATCGGCAATGGCATAGCTTACGCGCCTGACAATATATATATTCATGCGGTTGGTCCCTGCGCCCATTACGCCCCGGAGCCCTGCCGTTCCGAACTCAAGATCCCTGTAAAACCTGTCGTAAATTTCTTCCTTGTCTGTAAGCGAGTTAAGCTCGTCTCTTGTCTCCCGGTCGAAATATGAATTCTCAGACCAGGCTGTAAAACGTTCCGCAACAAGTTTTTCTTTATTTTCCACTGGAAACTCCTCCTTGTATATATCTTTCGCCTTTTTGATCAGACTTCTTTTCGTATTCGGTATTTCAAATTCGGAAGCAAGCACCGTGAGCTTTTCGAGGATTTTCCCCATTATTTCGCCCTTCGGAATGCCTGCTTTAATGAGATCTGCTCCTCTTATATCGAGACATGCGGGACCCGTAATATCGTATCCGCTGTCAATTATATTTTCAATTTCATAGTTAAACTTGTTAACTAAAGCTTCGGTCTGCTCGGAATAAGAGGTTTTTTTTGCTTTAGCATCTGCAATCATCACTTCAGGAATCGCCAATGCTGTCCTCTGGCCGGCAATCCTTATCAGCCTGCCCGCGGCCACCCTGAGACTTTCCTCCTGAAACGACGGGTCCCTGAAAAACTCGTGGTACCTGATGATCGAGGAAACTGCGGCCACAGTTCTCTTC
>CACZNV010000110.1 GCA_902782645.1 uncultured Ruminococcus sp.
CACGGCGAGATGCTGAACGACAGAAACGGTGAAAGGTCAAGGGGCAACGACGGCCCCGGCGGCAGCGTCTACCTTGAGAACATGAGGTCCGCAAGAGCCGCCACAACTTACATAATCGGCAAGGACTTTGTTGATGAGTCTTTTGAGCCCGTCCACACCTTCTACGGCTTCAGATACGTGCAGATCACGGCGGACGAAGACGTTATTTTCTCGAAAATTACCGCCAAGACCATCACAAGCGTCGGCTACGACAGCGGCACCCTCAAGACCGGCAGCGAGCTTGTAAACAAGCTCTTCGAGAACGGAAGATGGGGCATGTATTCAAACTACGTGAGCATCCCCACCGACTGTCCCCAAAGAGACGAAAGACTGGGCTGGACAGCTGACACCCAGGTGTTCACCACCACTGCACAGTACTACTCGACGGCCGCCCAGACCTTCCTTGAGAAGTGGATGCAGGATATGCAGGACAGCCAGGGCGTTGACGGTTCCTACCCCAGCGTCGCACCCTCCGGTCCCTGGATTCTCGGAATGGGCTGCATGGGATGGGCAGATGCGGGAATCCTTGTTCCCTATTACGTTTGGAAAATGTCCGGCGACACCACCATCATCGACGAGAACTACTATTCAATGAAGCTTTACATGGATTACTTCCTGGCCTCCAAAGGCACCGCGGGCCCGGTCCCCTGCTACGGCGACTGGCTCTCCTTTGAGCCCAACGACAATCCGCTTCAGGTTTACCTTGGCGTCTGCTACTACGCCTGGGATGCGATGATAATGTCCGAGATGGCCGCCGCCACAGGCAGACCCGACGACGCAAGACACTACAGCGAGATCTACGAGAGCGAGAAGAAGTTCTTTATCGAGCAGTACGTCAACGAAGACGGCACCGTCAAGCTTCCCCAGCAGACCGCGGCTCTCTTTGCTCTTAAACTCAGACTCCTCCCGGACGAAAACTCCTACGAGGCGGTGAAAAAACAGCTCATTGACAATTTCACCGACAAGGGCAACAGGCTGCAGACGGGCTTCCTTGGCACCAGCATCCTCCTGCCCACACTCTCACAGTACGGCCTCAACGACATGGCCTACACGCTGCTCCTCCAGGATCAGATGCCCTCGTGGCTCTACTCCGTCAAGGCGGGCGCCACCACCATCTGGGAGCGCTGGAACAGCTACTCTCTGGAGAACGGCTTCGGCGACGTGGGTATGAACTCCTTCAACCATTACGCCTACGGCTGCGTGACCGAATGGATGTTTGCCTACATGGCGGGCATCAGACCCGAGACCTCAGGCTTCGGCAGATTCATCCTCGCTCCGAACCCCGACAGAAGAGTGGGCTTCTGCAAGGCGACCTACGACTCCGTACGGGGCAAGATCCGCTCCGACTGGCACTATGACGGGGACAAGCTCATCTACGAGTGCGAAATTCCCGCAGGCACAACCGCCAATGTAATCCTTCCGTTCAACGGCGGTGAAAAGGAACTGGGCTCCGGCACGTACAGATTCACTGTCAAAGCTGAGGGCTAAAGGTATAAAGCGCGCCTCCCGGCTGCCCGGGAGGCGCAGTTTTGCAAATAAACAGACACCAAAAGAAGGTCTTTTTTCGCGATGGAAAACAAAAAAACAACCAGCAAATCATTCCACGATCCGGCCAATGTGACCGAGGAGCAGCTGTCCCTTTTGGACAGAGCCGTGATTTTTGCCGTCAAGGCCCACACCGGAAGCTTCAGGAAAAGCTCCGGCACACCGTATATTGTGCATCCTATGGAGGCCGCATCGATTGCCGCGGCTGTCTCCTGCGGGCTCAGCCCTGAAGAGAGGCAGAACGTGATTGCAGCCGCGGCGCTTCACGACGTCCTTGAGGACACGGGCGCCACGGAGGAGACTGTGGAGGCGCTTTTCGGGAAAGAGGTCTTAAGGCTCATAAAGAGCGACTCGGAAAAGAAGAGACCTGAGCTTCCCTCGTCGGAGACGTGGCAGATCCGCAAGGAGGAGACCATAGACTTTGTGAAGAACAGGGCGACACTTGACGAGAAGATGGTTATTTTTGCCGACAAGCTGTCGAATATGAGATCCATCCACCAGGACTACAGACGCATTGGCGATGAGCTCTGGAATAGATTCAACGTGAAAGACAAGGCAAAGCACGGGTGGTACTACAAGTCGTTTATCGAAAACATGAAAGAGTTTGAGGGCGAACCCGCGTTTGAAGAATACAAGGAAAAGTGCGCCGAGGTCTTCGGCGAGTGATAAAAAGGTCCGGGAAAACGGACCGCAGACAAGGAGAAGATAATGAACGAACAGCTGCTTGAAAGACTGAAAAAATATGAGACCGCCGTTTTTGCGCTTGGTCACGCGATGGGCATTTTATATTACGACGGAAACACTGTGGCGCCGCAGAAATCGGCGATTGTTAGGGGCGAATCCCTTGGCGAGCTCTCCCGCATGGCCTACGAGATAACCACGGGCCCCGAAGCGGTGAAGCTTCTTGAAGATCTTGAGGCGGCAAAGGACACCCTTGACCCTGTCACGAACAGAAAGGCGGAGCTTATGAGGCGGGAGTTTGACGAGACCAGCTGCATCCCCGTCGACGAGTATGTGGAATATGTCAAGCTCCAGAACGAGTCCATGGCCACCTGGAAAAAAGCCAAGGAGACAGATGATTTCGCGCTG
>CACZNV010000111.1 GCA_902782645.1 uncultured Ruminococcus sp.
ATGAAAGAGCTTGTTTGGTACAAAATGTCATTTTAAGCCTGTGTTAAGCTTTTCAGAATGAAGTATTAAGTTTTCCTAAAATCTTCCCTCCTCCATTATGAATTACAAACCGTAAACAGTCCTGATCTGCTGCAGAATTCTAACCACCTCAAAAAGAAGTGCAGAAAATCAAACCGCCAATAATTTGCATTAACTCAATAACCGATTCCTGATGAAATAACACTTTTTCCCTATTCTGACGATTAAAGCGGGAAATATATGTTATTCCGCAAAGTCCGTTGTTCACATAGGCGTGCAAGTGCGTTCGCCTATCTAATATGATGTTATCACGAATGCCAAACAATGTCAACATTTTAAGCATTTTAATAAATGATGTTCCACATCATTAAAATTTTGTGGAGTATAATCAATAGTTAATTTTTTGCACTTTTGTTCGCTACACGTTTTTGCCTATTATTTCTGCAAAAAAGGCTCCTGCGGGATGTGCCCGCAGGAGCCTTTAGGTTATCATTTATTCTAAATCAGCTTCCCATCGTCAGTGTTACCGTGTCGCTGGTGACGGTGTTGCCGTATGCGTCGGTTACCACACAGTAGATTCTTCTCTTCGACTTTGAAGGAACCATTGCTACGGAATATGTGCCCGTCCTGATGGTGCTGGTCCAGAAACTTGTCTGGCCAGGGTCAATGCCGTACCAGGTGTAGGTGAGGCCCACGCCCTCTACCGCGAAAGTGGTCATCGCCGTCTCGCCCTTGGCGACAGTGCAGTCCGTGGGCTGGCTGATGATCCGGAGCTCGTAATTGGCGGGTACCTGAAGAGTCAGCGTTGCAACTCTTGTCTCGGTCTTTTCGCCGTACTTGTCGGTTATGACGCACTTGACCTGTCTGCCGGACTTTGAAGGAATCATAGAGATCGCGTACTCATCGCCCGTCAGGCTGCTGCGGCTCCAGGGCTGGTCCTCGCCGGAACGCAGATACCACTGGTATTTGAGCCCCGTGCCCTCGGCAATGACCTTCGAGCTTGCGAGCTCGTTGATTCCCACGAAGATGTCTGCGGGTTCCTGGATTATCCTTGGCGGTGCATAACCTTCGGGATAGTCGTATCCGATGGTGACTTTTTCCGAGGTGACCGAGAAGCCGTATTTATCGCTTATGACGCACCATATTGTGCGGCCGTTGCGGGAGGCGTTCATTTCAACCCTATAGGTGTCGGTCTTTATGCTGCTCTTGCTTACCGTGTCAGTGCCTGCGTTGACGATGTACCACTGGTAATTGAGCTCGCCAACGCCCTCCGCGTAAACAGTGGTTTCGCAAATCTCGCCGGGTGCGGCAGTCGAGTCTGCAGGCTGGGTTATGATGGTGGGTCCTGTGTAACCTGCCGGATAGTCATAGCCGATTGTCACGCAGTCTGACACAGCGGTAAGACCGTATTTGTCGGTGACCACGCACCAGATTGTGCGGCCGTTGCGGGACGCGTTCATTTCAACACTGTAGGTGTCGGTCTTTATGCTGCTGCGGCTCATCGTGTCCGCGCCTGCGTTGATGATGTACCACTGATATTTCAAGTCTCCGCAGCCTTCCGCCGTCAGCTTAACCGAGCAAGTCTCGCCCGGTGCGGCAACGGTGTCCACAGGCTGGGTCGTGATAACGGGGCCTGTGTAGCCTTCAGGGTAAGCGTAGTCGATCTTCACGGTCTCGGTGACAGCTCTGCCGCCGTAGACGTCGCTGACTTCGCAGTAGAGAAGCCTTCCTCTGCGGGAAGCGTTCATTTCGACGCTGTAAGTGTTTGTCTTTATTGTGCTGCGGCTCCAGGTCAGGCCGTTGTCGTTTGAGATGAACCACTGATAGTTCAGATTATATCCGCCTTCAAC
Organism: uncultured Ruminococcus sp.; assembly: GCA_902782645.1. Classification (GTDB taxonomy): domain Bacteria; phylum Bacillota; class Clostridia; order UBA1212; family UBA1212; genus UBA1212. Next base: position 1,869 of record CACZNV010000111.1, read on the forward strand.
CTCAAAGGTGACCGATGCGACTTCGCCCGGATCTGCGGCGCAGTTTTCGGGCTGAACTGTTATGACAGGTTCAGCGTATCCTTCAGGAGGAGCGATGCTCAGAGTGGCTGTGCGGGTGGTGACGGTGTTGCCGTCTGCATCTGTGATGACGCACCAAACCTCGCGGCCGTTCTTGGATGCTACGAGAGCCACCGAGTATGTGTCTCCCTTAAGGGTGCTTGTGAAGACGGAGCCGCCGGGGTCTTTGCCGTACCACTGGTACCTGAGACCTTTGCCCTCGGCAACAACTTTCGTGGAAACGGTTCCGCCGAATGTTGCGGTTGCGTCCGCAGGCTGTTCTCTTATTACGATTGGCGAATCAAAAATCGTTGCCCACACGTAAGTTGTGACTGCTTCGGGGGCATCAATCACCGCCAATTCGCCGTCGCCGGAGATGACCTTGCCGGTGCTGTTGGGGCGGACGGACCATCCGCAGCCTGCGTCGCCGTTGTTGAGACCCATGTCTGCGGTGATATACATTTTGGGAGAGATGGTCAGCATTGAGAGGGAGTCAGTGCCCGCAAACATGTCCATGATGCCCCACATTTCATCGCAATACCATTCGCCTTCCTCCTCATCGTAATAGGGCTCGGGCACAGGAATGCTCGAAAAGTCAAAGCCTGACAGGTCAAGGGACTCCAGAGAAGTGCAGCCGCCAAACATACTGTTCATCGTTTCCACATTGGAGGTGTCCCAGCCGGACAGATCAAGGGATCTGAGGCTTGAGCAATCCATGAACATGCAGGAGAGGTCATTGGCGGCACCTATCTTGAAGCCTTCAAAGTTAACCGTTTCAAGGGCCCTGCAGCAGGAGAACATGTAGCTCAGACTCTCCGCGGCGGTCGCGTTCCAGCCAGACAGGTCAATGGTTTCAAGCGAGTAGCAGCTGTTGAATACGTCGACCATGCCTGTCACCTGTGAAACGTCCCATCCGGAAAGATCCAGAGTTTCAAGGCTGTAGCAGTTGAAGAACATTCCGGTCATATCGGTCATCTCCGAGGTGTCAGCCGCCTTGAGATCAAAGCTTTCACATGAACAGAAATTCATAAACAGGTATGAGCAATCGCGTACAAAATGTACAAAGGGCAGTGCCACCACGGCCTTCACCGAATTCGGGTCTACATTAGAGCCCCACTTTTTGTTTTTTGAGAACTCGCCCCACCTGAGAGTCAGAACGCCGTCCTCGAAAGTATATTTCTCGCCAAGGGCATCCTCTTTCCAGACATAGGTTGCATCTTTGCCTGACCAGTTTGAGAAGGCTGCGCATGGATCCTCCTCGGAGAGGAATTCAAATGTGCCCTCTTCGGCCCAGCCGCCATTACCGGAAAGGCACATTTCAACAGTGATTTTTTGCCCGTATGCGAGTTTCACCCCACGCAAATTGCACGATTCTAAAAAGAGATCGTCAACGTTTGCCGCATTAAGATTGAGGCCGGTAAGATCTGCGTAACAGAGCGACGTGCATTTGTAGAGCATCCTTGAGATGTTATCAAGGCGGGAAGTATCCCATCCGCTAAAGTCGATTGTCAAGAGTGCTCTGCAGCCGGAGAACATTTCCGAGGCAGAGGCCAGACTTGACAGATCGCAGCCCTCAAAGTTGACGGATTGCAGGTTGCGGCAGCCGTTGAACATTCTGTCCGCATTGGTGAGTTCGGAAGTGTCAACGTTTCTGAGATCAAATGAATTGCAGTTGATGAAGCCGTCAAAGAGTTCGCTGCAGTCTCCCGCAAATCGGACGCCCTCTTCGGCAACCACGTTGTAAACGTTATACTTCGGAAGGCTGCTTGCCCACCGGTTTTCAGCGTCATCGTTGAACTCTCCGGAAAGAAGGGTCAGCACGCCGGTGGAACTGTCGTAACTGTACTTTGTTTTAAATGTGCCCACAATGTGCACGCCGCTTATCGGCATCTTAAAAGTTGCCTTATCATCGCTCTTATAGCAAACTGTGTTCACGGGATTGCCGTGGGCGTCGGTGACGGTGAGGCTGTCAAGGTGATAGCCTTTTTTCGCCTCCCAATAGATTGTAACCGTGTCGCCGGGGTGGAACTGGCTTCCTTTGTGCCAGACAAGACCGCCCTCAGTGTTGCTGTCTGAGGTCACGGTGAACCACTTGTCCCTTGCGGGAGTGACTGTGACATCTTCGTCAGGCATAGTGATTGTAAACACTGCGCCGCGCCGTGTGATCTCCGCGTCTCCGGCGTAAAGCGACTCGGTTCCCAGGTTAGTCCTGAAGGAAACCTCTTCGCCCGCTGCGGCATAAAATATACCTTTATACTCATTCGCCGTTCCGCGGCTCCATACAAAGCCTGCCGTCCCCTCGGGAGTGAGTACGAGGTCGCTTCCGGTGATTTTGCGTGCTCTCGCGCCCTGAGTGGAATCCTCTGCCGGAGAATCAAGATAATAACAGCCCTCAAACGTGACATCTGTGTTGTCGGTCAGGACAATGAAATTCTCTGAAATGGAAGTATAAATGTAGCCCGCCATGAGGCAGTGAGAAAATACCACGGTGCAGCTGTCTGCAAAGCCCACAAAGCCGGAGCAGTGCGTTACTGACGTATTATCGAGACCTCCGTCGAAAAGACAGTTTCTAAAAGTGACATTCGAACCGTCTGCGCATTCGCCGACAAAGCCGCCAAAGTTAGCGGGGCCGCCTTGCATTCTCATCAAACTCATGGTTGAACGGCAGTTTTCAATGAGACAGGTGCCCTTGGCGCATTGAACAAGTCCGCCAATCTTGGAATCGTTCGTCTCAAACAGACCATAGACAAAAGCATTTCTGATGGTCGCGTCTTCAACGTATGCGAATGGTGCGACAGTGCTGCAAAGCAAAGCATAATCCCCCGACACATCGAAAATTCCGCGGAAGGGATTCTCTTCGGTTCCGATGGAATAATCGACATAGAACCCCATGGTCTGAACAAAGTACTTGCCGGATGTGTCTCCGCCCTCATCGATGAAACGGGCAAGCTCTGCCCAGGCTGCATAACCGTCTATGATGTACGGGTCGATTTCATCGCCGCTTCCTCTCAAATCAAGGACGTTTGCGTAGTGGGCGCCGCAGTACCGGCAGGTCTCGTTGTACAAACTGTGCTGACTGCATTTTTCAAAGCGTACGTACTTACCCTCGCAGACCTGCGCTCCGGCGCCTGCTGCAACGGGGGTCGTGGCGTCTGCGGAGTCGTATACACGGATATTGCCCATGAAATCGGGCGTGCGGTTCAGAGCATTGGCGGATGCGTTCTCCGCATCGATGATGAAAATGCCGCCGTAAATAAGGGGGTCGTGTTCTGTTCTCACAACGTCTCCGCAGAAGGCGTATCCGTAAATCATAAGGAGGTTCTTCGTCTCCACGGGCTTGTCAAGAGTAAGCTGACCGTCGTTGATCCACAGGGATGAGCAGTTGATTGAGGTGGTTTCGGAATCTGCGAATTCGACAACGCCGCCGCAGAAACGCACCGTGCCCTTGCCGGAGATGCCTGCTTTTACGGTGATTTTGCCTGTTCCGTTGGTGGTTTTTCCGTTATAGCCCGGAACGGGACACCCTGCCGACTGTCCGTAGAACGAAAGGCTCGA
>CACZNV010000112.1 GCA_902782645.1 uncultured Ruminococcus sp.
ACTTGCGGGGAGAGGAGCCGCAGCGACGGGAATGGAGTCTTTCAAGGGAAAAAGATAAGAATTCCTTGGAAGACGGAATCGTCGGCGCTTGCGGCGACGAGAACCCGGGAGGCGATGTAAAAGATCTTATAGTTAACACGTTTTCCGAAGAAAACGCCAAGGCCTACATGGACGACTCCGGAATTAAAATGATTGCCGATCTCACGGCAAGGCGCATCAAAAATCTTGAAACCCTGGCAAAGTCGGATGACCGTGTTCAGACAATAGATAATGTTGATGAGGTCGAGGAAAACATCGCTGCAGACTACGGCTCGAAGCTTTCCTGAAACTATTATTGAAACTGTTTACGGAATTGAAAACGGGCGGGAAATAAAGTATCATTTTTTTGGTTACTCTTAAACTTATGGATTATAAAAGCCGACGGTTTTTTTCTGAATCGGTCAAAGATTGGACCTGTGTGGAAATGTGTTGATCATTGGCGATTTTGCTGAATGCCGTGGCTTGTCTGAAAATACTATTGAGAGTGGTTTTTCGCCCGAGGTGTTTAATATATGAAAAAACCAGTGAAAAGGTCCGCTTTTCGCGCAAAATGCGGCTTCTTCTATTACAAAACCAAGAGAAAGATTCTATGGCTTAAAATGCGCGGGCAGTTTGCGAAGAAAAGGCCTGCGGAGAGACTTCCTGAAGTACAGTTCACTCATAAGACGCCACTTCTCAGAAAACTCAAAGATGTGGATATGTATCTCCAATACAACAAAATCACAAACCTTAAGCTTGCATCAGCCAAAATCGACAGCGTGGTATTGGAACCGGGTCAGACTTTCAGTTTTTGGTATCTGGTGGGCAAGACTTCCGCCCGGAAAGGGTACAAAGAGGGGCTTGTGCTGAGATGCGGGAAGACGGATAAGGGCATTGGCGGCGGGCTCTGCCAGTTGACAAATCTGATTTACTGGATGACGATACATACGCCTCTGACCGTCACTGAGCGGTACAGGCACAGCTATGATGTGTTTCCGGACTCGGGAAGAACGCAGCCTTTCGCCAGCGGCGCAACCTGTTACTACCCCCATCTCGATTTGATGATCAAAAACGAGACCGCAAGGCCTTTTCAGCTGTGCGTGAGGGTTGGCGATGAGTTCCTGGAAGGTGAGTGGAGGTCAACGGAGGCGCCTGACCGAACTTACAAAGTGATTGAGAAAAACCATATGATGTCGCCGGGACCCTGGGGCGGATATATAAGGCACAACGAGCTGTACAGGGAGGTGTACGACCGGGACGGAAAACTGCTTGACGAAGAATTTATTGTGGCAAACGACGCGATAATGATGTATCAGCCCTATCTTGCAGCCCCCGAAAATGATCATTCGGGGTACGAACAGTAAGATCGGGCGTTACCTTTTGTAGCAAAATCACAAAAAAATAAATGATATAATTCAATCGCCGGAGGCAGATTTAGCGCTGATTCTGCAGCCCGGTGCTTGCGTGAAAGGATGTTTTATGGTCACGACAGCTGAGAGAATTGTAGCTTTGAGAACTGAAAAGGGGATGACCCAGCAGGAATTGGCGGACAGATTGTTTGTTTCACGGTCACTGGTGTCCCTTTGGGAACTCGGAGTGAGAATGCCGGATTATTCTAATGTGGTAATGATAGCAGATGTTTTCAACGTGAGTGCGGAGAGCATTGTCGACGATGAAAAATATGCTTATTCTTCGGGGGAACTGGGCAAGATATTTGAAGAGGTCGACGAGTTGACGGATTGCACGGATAAAAATCTCAAAGAACCCGAGAAAGTCATAAGGCAGTTTCTGAGAAAACTGTCCCAAAAGGACATGGATATCTTTATGGGCCGCTATTTTTCGGCAAAAACCGCCAAGACAATCGCCGCAGACTTCAACATGAAAGAGGCGGCCGTCAAAATGAGGCTCATGAGAATCAGGAAAAAACTCAGAAAGATTATTGCGGAGGAAAACAGCCATGAAGTCTAAAGAGTTTCTGGATACATTGTCAAAAATCGGTAACGACCCGGAATTTGAAAACGAAATTAAAAACGACCGGATCAGAGAAAAGAAGAAAAAAAGGATAGCAACTGTTTCAGCCGCCGGAGTGATTGCCTTCGTGCTTGCTGCGGTTCTACTTATAACTTCTATTCCCTTGGTAAGAAACGGCAGATCCGGAAAAACTTCTGAAGCAAAGATAACGTTTCCGGATGCAGAGCCGATTATCTTTAACGGCGGAGCCTACCGGTGCAGCGACCCTTCGCTGCCTGCGGAACTTGAGAAAGTCAGTATAACCGCAGACGGAAAGTCTTCGGGCGTCATATCCGTTGACAGCTCGTTCATTGTTGAGACCTCCGGCGATACGGATGCGGAGACCCTTGCGCAGTATCTGACGGTGACTCCCGCGGTTGCAACCTCCGTCACTAAGCTTTCCTCAAAGAGCTTCAAGGTAACTCCCGCCTCCGGGACTCTTGCCCCGGGTCAGATATACAAGTTTACTATTGGCGATCCGGAGAATCCTTCGGCGTCCTATGCGTTTCAGACCGAGAGCAAATTGGCGGTGTCGTCAATGTTCCCCGGCGACAGAACCTTTAATGTGCCTGTAAATACGGGAATTGAAGTGACTTTTTCGGAGACTGTGGTGCTTGACGCCAATACTCCTCCGTTCACGGTCTCTCCCTCAGTTAAGGGAACTTACTCTGTGTACCCTGACGGCAAGACTGTTCTTTTTCTCCCGTCATCCAATCTCAAATATGACACAGTCTACACTGTGACCGTGGACGGCGGCGTCAAGGGAACCTCCGGCAAGACTTTTGAGGGCAAAAAGACAGCCGTTTTCAAGACTTATTCAAAAAAATATGAGAGCAGCCGCGGTTCTTCGCACAGCGAATACCTATTCATAGGTGATGCCAGGGAAAAAGAATACTTATTCTCACCCGGAGAGTCCGCCAAAATTGGTTTTCATGTATACACAAATTTAGACAAGACGCCGAATGCTGCTTGCGACCTTTATGCTTTCAAATCAGCGCAGCAGGCAGCATCTGTACTTGCGGATTATGAGAAGAAGCCGGCGGATTCGGGGACATCAGCTTTTGATTTTTCCAAATTGAAGAAAATCGGCACGTTTTCCGCAAAATCGGAGGACGGTAGATACTCTTCATTTTTCAGTGTGAATTTTGGAAAAAAACTTGCCCCCGGAACATATGTTGCGAAGATCACCGCTTCGATTTCAAAAGGTTTCGGAAAGTCGCTGACTGATGCAATAACGGTAATCATCCAGGTAACAGATTTGAGAGTTTATACTGTATCATCTGATGGAAGAACCTACGTATGGGTAAATTCAAGGGACGGCGGACCTGTCGAAGATGCGGATGTTACTGCAAGCCTTTTAAACAGATTCGACGGGTTTTATTCGGAGGAAGCCGGCGAGTCTGTGAAAGCCAAAACGGACAGGTCCGGCATCGCATCGTTTGACAGCACAGAATGTGATTCGGCAATCATTCTTGTCGAAAAAGACGGTAAGACAGCGGTTGTTTGCGCCACCGTTCAGCCTGAAGATACCTGCGATTATTATATGCACTATATGTACACCGACAGGAATGTTTATTTTTCCGACGATACGGTAAATTTCAGCGGATATATCAGACACTCCTTCGGCGAAAGTGTACCGGAGCGGCTATATTTGATGACCGGCCTTTCCTCTCTTAAAACGCCTGTTGAGGTGGATGAGAACGGCTTTTTCAGCGGCTCGATATCTTTTTCGAATTGCTCTTCGGGTTTTTATGCACTCGTTCTATACGATGAGAACGAACAGTTTATTGCAGGTCAATACTTTGTGATTACGGAGGATCAAAAGCCCCAGTATACCGCCAAGATAACATTCGACAAGCTGTTTTACCGCCGGGGAGAGACAATCACAGCCACTGTGACCGCCACTTTCTTTGACGGAACTCCTGCGGAAGGACTGGAGTTTGAATGTTGGATGAGGTATTTCAATCCTGACAATGAGATTGTTAAAACTGACTCGAACGGCGAGGCAAAAATCACGTTCACTCCCCGCAATTCCGATGTCTACAATTCAAAAGGCACCGATCCTTTGCGGTTTAAGTGCCAGGCGGAGTTAACTAATTTTGAAGCCCAACGTCTTGGTATCTCGAAAACTGTGCTCTGTTTCCATTCAGATTACATTGTCGATAAGGGGAGCAACGAAAGGGAATCCTATATATCATTAAACAAGAGGGATACTTCAAATCTTAAAAAAGAAGATGACCTTTCACGGGAGGTGTTCCCGGAGAATACTGTTGGCGAGCCACTTTCGTCAGAAACGGTGTCGTACATCCTGGTGAAATGCGTTATTGAGAAAACCGAAGAGACCAGATATGACTCGTATAAGAAGCGTAACGTCAAGTATTACAGCTACAAAACGGTAGAGAAGGTTGCGGACAGCGGCACCAAACAGTTTTCCAACGGAATTGTTGAGTTCCCTCTTCTTGAGGTCAGCGGTTTTGAGGGATATTATTATTACAGAGTCACATTCCGGGACGACACAAGCAATCAAACATACACATACACCCTGAACGGAACTGCAGGGGAAACCGACTTGAGCGACGTCCTATACCGCACGGATGTCCGCTCTCTGAACATATTGATGAATGCAGACTCATATTCGTTAAACGATACAGTGGAGGCAAAAACAGCGGACCCTTTGGGTAAAGACAACGTACTTTTTGTGGTACTCGCCAACGGCATCAAAGAGCTCAAATACGCATCCAATATCAGCTTCAAATACACAAGCGATATGATAGCCGGAGGAAAACTATATGCAGTGAAATACGATCCCGTATCCGACTATTACACTACGGTAAGCTTTTCCCTTGTATTTAACACCGCAAAAGCAGCTCTCAAGCCGGAAGTAACCCCGTCATCGGACACCTATAAACCCGGAGAAAAAGCCGTGGTGAATATTAAAGTGCCCGGCGTCTCGGGCGGACTTGCCGTTGTGAGCGTGGTGGATGAGGCCTGTTTTGCCCTAGGCAATCAGGTGATCAATGTTTCTTCATTCTTCGAGAGTTCCCTGCGGGAAAACATATATGAAAACAGTGATTGCGACCAAGAACAGACACCTTTGATAACTCTTGACGGGCGTTTCAGCCCCGCCTTTACATATGCTGCAGGTTTTAATTCTTACGGTGATAGGATGGAATACAAACAGGTCGAATCAGGTGGTCTGCTTAGCTCTTCTTCCTACTGCGATATGCCGGCCATTGGTGATAGAGACGGCTCAGCTATCAGGAATACATATATCAGGCAGTATTTTGCAGACAATCCGGTTTTCAGCTTTGTGGAACTTGACGAAGAGGGCTGCGGCACATTGGCGTTTACAGTACCTGACAATATCACCTCTTGGAGAATATCGGTGATTGCTTTTGACGGCATCGGAAAGGAACCGGGCGAGCTCAAAATAGGCTCATCCGTTTCCGATATAATCTGCACCCAGCCTTTCTTCATCAACTTGGGAGTTTGCGAACAGTATGTGGTTGGCGATACCGTATCTCTGAGTGCAAGGTCATACGGGCCTCAGGCAAAAGGAACTGTCAATTACACAGCGGTGCTTTCAGACACTCTCGGCAATGAAATCGGAAGAACCTCAGGCAGCGCAGATTCCAAGGATAGATGCTGGCTGAAGTTTAACCTTGACAAGCCCGGCAGGTACCGTGTAACGGTGTACGGCGAGTGCGGAACAGACCGTGATGCGCTCACAGCGGATTTTGATCTCGTGACTACAGCCGTTGCAGTAAACATAAGCAAAACGGTCACCGTGTCGGAACTCAAAAACATCAATCCGGTGTATTATCCCGTGAGACTTGTGTTCACAAACAGAACTGAGTCTTACTCACTCTATGAGAGAATTATTGGCATACTGTCCTGTAACAGGGGGAGCGGCAGAACAGATGAATATGCGGCGCTTTATGCCGCTGCCGGGGCGAAGGGAATTCTCTACGGCGAAAACAGTGCAGAAGAGCAGCAAAACCTTATGGGATTGATTACGAAAAACTTCGATTCTACAGAAGGCAATTTCCGCACATTCCCCTATTCCGAGCCGGATCCTAAACTGACCGCATCAATACTTGCGCTGGGGCTTCCACTGGATACTCACACATTAAGACATATAGAATCACTTTGTAAAAAGGCTGTTGCTTCGAAAGACCAGGTGTCCCCGGAGGTATTGATTGCAAATATAGTTTCTCTTGCCGCTCTTGGCGAGCCGGTGCTTGACACCCTATACTCCGTCGCAAGCAGGGCGGGCAATTATTCTGCGGAGGCAAAGCTCTGGCTGGCCCTGGGTTTTGCGCTTTGCGGAGACTATCCTGCAGCCTATGAGGTCTACTCCATGGTGAGGGCAGAAATCGGCTCCGAAAACAGTGACTACGGCACTCTCAGTTTTGCGGGCCCGGATTTTGAAACCACAGTCAACCTTACATGTCTTGCCCTCATGAATGCATCCCGCATAGCCCGGGACGACGGGGCAAAGCTGGCGACCTGGCTCTCCGAAAACAGAACGGATGCGGTTTCCGACAGGATAGCGCTTGCCTCATACCTGAAATACTTCCTGCCGGCGGAAACGGGCGAGCCTCTTAATTTTACCTATTCTATCGGTGAAACAACGGAAGAAATCGTACTTGATTCGGGCCGCGGCTTTATGCTGACCCTTTCGGAAAAGGAATTTGACGCACTCAAGCTCAGTCTGCCTGACGACGCCAATGTGGGCGTGTACTACAGGGGTCCTATCGATGAGGCTCTTTTGGAAGAGGGCACGGAAGAAGGCAGGGTATCTGTTTTTAAATCCATGAATCAAACCGACACCGGCAACTGCACAGTGACTCTTGACATACAGGGAACATCCACGAGAATCAGCGAGTATTTTGACCTTTACGACTTGATTCCTTCCGGGGCAAGACTCATTTCTCTTGAGGCAGAGGGTTACTCAACAAAACAATACGGAACTGTGCGTGTGTCTGCAAACATATACAACCGCAACGGCCAGCACATGACGGGCACAGTTTCAGTTTACAACAGTATTTATGAGGGCGACAAAGACCTCTACAGGACCGAGTGCCCTGAATACGGTTTTGATATAAGCATAACCTATGTGATACGCGGCGCGGTGGAAGGAGACTTTGTGGCCGAGAGCGCGTATGTCAGAAATCCCCGCACAGGTGCATTCGGCATTTCTCAAAGGTATAAGGTAAAGATAAGTGAGAAACTCGGGTGGTCCTTCAAAGAAATCGCCAAATAAACAATAATCATTCATATCAAAAAAAGGGGGCTGTAAAAAAAAACGGCAATTATTTAACAGCCCCTATTTTTCTGTTTTCAAAACAATTTCATTGTCAGTTTATGCGCACATTATTTACGACAATATACGACAAAAAGATATACGACAAGATGTTGACGTATATAAAAAAAGTAATATAATAAACCCATATAATACGAAGAAAAACTATAGAAGCGTGCAAAGACTACTCAGTAAACTAAAAAAAAGGGTATTTTAGAAAGAATAGGTTCCACAAAGGGATAATGGGAAACAATTAATTAATCTACAGACGGGGGAGTGAATTAATGGAGAAAGAGCAAAAACAGCCTAATCCAAATGTGGTGTATCCCATTTCTGGATATAAACAAGAAATATATGTAAAGCCGACGCTTAAAAATCCGAACATCACAGTCGGTGATTTCACCTATATCGCTGATTCCGATTTTGAAAGCCACGTTTCGCATCATTACGATTGGAATAACGACAAGCTCATCATTGGCAAGTTTTGTCAGATAGCAGCAGGAGTGGAATTCGTTATGAATGGTGCTAAT
>CACZNV010000113.1 GCA_902782645.1 uncultured Ruminococcus sp.
CGAACAAACCGCTCGAAGTACCTTCGTACATCATCGGGTTTGTTCGCGAAAAAATAGCTCCTAAATCGCCGGCTTAAGCAAGTCGGGGTCGCGCACGCAAAAATAGCTCAAAAATCAGAATTTTTATTCTTGACATGCCGGTTGTATATGGTATAATTTGCGTGAATTTGGGATTATTTCGCAAATTCACGCAAATTAAGCGGTATATCCGGGCGGCTCCGCCGCCCTTTCACGCCGCCGGAAAGAGACTTTAAAAATGAGCACTTATTCCACAAAGCAGAGAAAAATACTTACCGATTATCTTGCCGAAAACCCTGACAAACTTCTTTCGGCGGATGAGATTGGCGATGCCCTGGAGGTCAGCGGCATAAGCAGAAGCGCCATTTACAGGAACCTGGCGGAGCTTGAGGCCGAGGGAAAAGTCAGGCGCTCGGTGAAAGAGGGATCCAGGAAGGTTTTCTTTCAGTACACCGACGCGGACCACTGCCGGGGAGAGCTTCATCTGTCCTGCAAAATCTGCGGCAAGACGATCCACATGGACCGGGACGCTGCAGACGCCCTTGTTGCCGATGTGGCGGGAAGGCAGAAGTTTGAAATTGACAAGTCAGAGACCGTGCTCTTTGGCGTGTGCGGCGAGTGCAAAAAAAACTGAGAAAGGATTGTTCCGCCCCGGACAGGCCGTTCGGAGGCAGGGTTTGATATATGGTTTTAATTGATTGCGACAACCTCTCCGTGGGTTACGGAGGGCGGAGGATAGTCTCCGGGATAAATTTCCAGGTGTGCGACGGCGACTACCTGTGCATACTCGGGCCCAACGGCGCCGGCAAGTCCACCCTCATGAAGACTCTGTTGGGCCTTATTCCCCCCGTTTCGGGCAGGCTTCAGTACGGCGAGGATTTTACCGCCAGGCAGATAGGCTACCTTCCTCAGGAGAGCCTTGTCCAGAGCGATTTTCCCGCCTCCGTCAAGGAGGTTGTGCTCTCCGGCTGCACCGGACGCCTCGGTTTCCGTCCTTTCTTCAGAAAGAGCGACAAACAGCTTGCCGAATCCGCCATGGCGACCCTCGGCATCACTTCCCTTAAAAACAAATGCTTCAGGGAGCTCTCCGGAGGCCAGAAGCAAAGGGTTCTCATTGCCCGGGCCCTCTGCGCCACCGAAAAAATGATAGTTCTTGACGAGCCTGCGGCAGGTCTTGACCCCCGGGCGACGGACGAGCTTTACAAGACACTGGCCAATCTGAACCGCGACAAGGGCACCGCCATCGTCATGATTTCTCACGACGTTCCGGCAGCAAAGAGATATGCGTCCCACGTGCTTTACATTGGCGACAACCCCTTCTTCGGAAGCGCCTCCGAGTATGCGGCTCTGGAGTCCCTCTCCGCGGGAAACGGGCTTACCACCGCAGGCTCCGCGTCTGCGACCCACAAGGGGGTGAAGCGAAATGCCTGAATTTGTCGAAAATCTGGTGCTCTCACTTTCGCTGCCCTTTGCCATCTATGCGCTGATCTGCACCGCCCTTGTGTCGGTGTGCGCATCGCTTTTGGGAACCACCCTCGTTTTGAAGCGCTTTTCTTTCATTGGCGACGGTCTTTCCCACGTAGCTTTCGGGGCCCTGGCAATAGCCACGGTTCTTCACATTGCGGAGGACATGGCCCTTGTGCTTCCCCTTACGATCGTCTGCGCGGTACTGATTCTGCGGCTGGGTCAAAGCACCAAAGTTAAAGGCGACGCGGCAATTGCAATGCTTTCGGTCACCGCCCTTGCGGTGGGCTACCTTCTTTTGAACAAGTTCCAGGCGGGCTCCAACATTGCCGGCGACGTCTGCACGGCCCTCTTCGGCGCCACAAACATCGTGGTTCTCAAGATGTCCGACGTGGTCATCTCCCTCGTGATGTGCGCCCTCACGATACTGTTCTTCGTGTTCTTCTATAACAGGATCTTCTCAGTCACCTTCGACGAGAACTTCGCCACCGCCACAGGCACCAACGCCAAGGTTATCAACACCGCCACCGCCGTGATCATTGCGATAGTCATAGTTCTCGCAATGAAGCTTGTGGGCTCGCTGCTAATATCCGCCCTGGTGGTATTCCCCGCCCTGTCGGCAATGAGAGTCTGCAGAAGCTTCAAAGGCGTCACCCTCTGTTCGGCGGTCATCGCCCTCACAAGCTCCGTCTGCGGCATACTGCTGTCCATCATGATAGACACTCCTGTGGGCGCAACCATTGTGGCTCTCCAGGCGGTTGTATTCGCAACATTCTTTATCATCGGCCTCATCAGGAGAAAATAAGAAAGTACAACTGAGGAAGGAGGAGCTGCTTTGAAAAACCAAAATGACGTTCCGTGGACAGATGACGAGCCCTACGATTACTCCCATAAATACACGCCAATAACCGAAATATCTTTCGACGAAGAAAAGCCGGACCCCGTTGACGCCAATGAGTCAAATAAGCCCTCCGGCAGGAAGCGCGCGCCTTCCTCAGGCAAAAAAACTGCGCCAAAATCAAATAGAACCAAAGCACCCGATAAAGCAGCGGAAGACAATACCGGCGAAAGCGAGCAGGCCCCGCGGCGAAAAATGAGCTTCAAAAACAAGTTCATGGGACCTTTTCTCGGAACGGTCACAATCATAATTATTATCGTTCTCTGCGTCATGGCCGCCCGAAGACCCGGGAGCAACAACGTTTACTACTACATCGAGGGCGGCGAGCTTTATAGGTCTAACAGCTCCGGAAAAGGGGTTCGAATCTCGTCGGGTTTCATTGCCGGGGAGGCTTCGTCAAGCCCTTCCGTCGCAAAAACAGTCTCCGATCAGCTCCTTCCCAAATTATTCGAGAGCTCCGACGGCAGGTACATCTACTACCCCGACAACAACTCCGTCACAGGTGCGGAGGGCACCTACTACTGCAGGCGGACCGACGGCTCCGGCAAGGCCATGCGGGTCGATGCGGATATAGAGGCGATCACATTGGCGGATAAGGGGGCAACGGTCCTTTACACCAAAGGTCCCTCCCTCTACAAATTCTCCCCCTCCGGAGGCTCAGAGCTTCTGTGCGGCAGCACCCTGAAATACTGCGGCTCCGAAACCTTTGAAATCGTGTGCTACATCGACAACGCGGGAACTCTCTGGCTGAAAAACGGTTCCGCAGCCGCCGAACCGGTGGAGAAGGATGTGACCTCTGTGGGCTGCATCAGCACCCAGGGCACCGTGTGGTTTGTGAAAAACAGCGTGCTTTACAGGAAAAGCATTGGCGGCGACAAGCAGAAGATCTGCTCCGAAAGCTACGGGGACGGGTTTGTGCTTGCCGGCAAGCTTCCCGACTTTTATTTCTTAACGTACAAAACTTCAAACATAGACGTGGCGGATCTCATTGCCGATTCCTGCAGCGAATATGACGCCGGGCTTTCGGAGCCCGCCGAGCCCGTCAAGCCCGAAAGGAGCTCCTATCCCACGGAGAACGAGTACAAGGCTGCATTGGCGGTTTACGAAAAAGACGCCAATGAGTACCCCGCCCTTGCAAAAGCCTACGGGCAAAAGCTTTTGCGGGACAAAATCAGGGAAGCGGCGGCTTCCGACAGGATTGAGCGCAGGATTATAACCCTGAACTATTGCGACGGAGAAACTATAACCCCTGTGGCGGAACATGTTTTTATCAAAGACATCTTCTCCGAAAGCGACCCGTATTACGCAAAGTATGAGGCCACGGGGCTTGCCGGCGGGCCTCTCGACAACGGCCGCGGCGCAGTTCTTTTCCTGAAAATACTGGACACGGCAATGCCCTCAGCCCCCATCGACTCCTTTGGCAGCTATGAGGAGCTTCGCGCCTTCCTCACCGAAAGCCTTGCCCCCTCCTGCGTTCTTGAGGCGGTCCGGGGAACAGGCCGCATGTACACCGAGACATCCGATGTCACAGGCGCCTCCTGTTCCTCCGACGGCTCATACTTTTACTATTTCGCCAATAAAGGGGTCAGCACCGAGGGCTACGACATATTCGACCTCCACAGAATCGACATCAAAAAGTTCAAGGACGAAACCGTTGACGCCAAGGTCTCCGACAGGTTCTTCGACCCCGACAGGTGCGTCTACCTGAAGGAACCCAGGGCCGGCTTCACCCTCGCCTCCCTTTATAAAAACGGCAGGAGAATCTCCGAGAAAGCGATTCCCGAAAGCATCAGGGCGGCAGGCAGCACGGTCTGCTTCTTCACAGAGTTCTCCGGCGACACCGGAACCCTCTCCGTCTTCACCGGCAAGAAGATCAGCCTCACCGTCTCAGGGGTCAGCACCTTCACTGTCACCAAGGGGGGGACAGTGGTTTACATTGGCGATTACCACGGATCCGGGGACAACACCCTGTTCTTCGGAACGGGCTCAAAAGAAGTCACAAAAAATGTTTCCAGCGTACGCTGAAAAGTCTGCGGGGCCTTCCGGGGCCCCTTTTTTATGCCGCCAATGACCCTCTCGCTTCCTCTGTCTTTCCAATTGAAAGCCGGAAGGCGTGAATTGGCGTCAAATACCGCCAAAACACATTTTCTTATTGATTAATTTAAAAGCATATAATAAAATAAAAGTGTATTTGCATTGGCGGCAGGCTGCCGGAAATAATCAGACGGAGGAAACGATGGCGGGATCCGATTTCAAACAAACAGCGGATGAGGGCCGCGGAACTGTCAAGATAACCGCGATTGAACTCACCGAGAAGAATTATGAGAAAAACAGATTCTCCTGCATTAAGCTTTCGTTTGATTCATGGCTCACAAGAACCGGCGAACTCACGTCGAGAGTGACCTATTCCAGGCGGTATGACCTCGATGCGGAATTTGATTCCGTAAGCAATTATTTTCAGATTTCCGACACGGTCGTTAAAGGCTGCAGGGATTTTATAAAGAATCACCGGCTGCTTGAAGACTACCCCGCAAAGAAATCCGTACGCAAACCCGGCAGTTATTCGGAGATAAGAGTTTTTTCCGGGTTGAAAGTTGTCTCGCGAGTTGTTAAAAGGGGACCCATAGACGGAGAAAAGCAGCCCGGGACACAGGTTGATATTGACAAGAGCGACGTTGTCGACGAAATGTTTGAGGAACTCAGCAGACTTCTCAAGAGGACGTTGGGATAGCGCTTTTGTTGAATACTTGCAGAAATTTGGTTTGTTTTTGCATTTAAGTGCGTCCGGCCTCCGGTTATTTCACGCAGGCCAGGACACAAAAGGAGGGAAATTTGATGAAAAACCGTTACAAGATAATTCTTTGCTTGGTTTGTATTGCAATTGCGGTTGCAATGCTTGCCGCATGCGGGGAGACGAATGAGCCCGCTCCGAAGCCAACCGATTCGGCGGTTTCAAACCCCACGGACGTTCCTGTTGACAATCCCACGGATGTACCTGTAGATACGCCTACCGACAATCCTACGGATTCCGAGACCGGCGAGCCCACCGCCACACCCGAAGACACCTCCGGAGCCACCGCGGAAGCAGGCACACCCACCCCGGAGAATGCTACGCCCGTATCCACCGAGAGCGCAACCGAAGGGATGACTGCGGCGCCCACAGGCACGCCTACGGCTACACCTGCGCCCACTGACACGCCGACGCCCACGCCCACAGGCACGCCTACTCCTACGCCTACGTCCACAAGCACACCGACGCCAACGCCCACGGCTACACCTACTCCCACGCCAACGGCTACACCGACGCCCACACCCACACCTACTCCTACACCGACCCAGGGAACCACAGCTTCTTCAGACCTCGTTTTCCCGTCCGACAACACAGTCTTTGACTCCGCTTTTGCGAACAGAGTCATCATGCTGAACAACTCTCAGGACAAGACGGACACGAAGAATGCCCTTAAAGCCATTGGCTTCAACGTTTCCAGCAGGAACCAGGTTCACTACGACAAAGACGTCAGTGAAGACAGGTCCCACACCTCCGCCTTCACAATAGGCACGGGCACCGTTAACTACAAAGGTCAGGTTCGCTCGGCAATGATCGTCGTCATAAGAGGAACAGTAGGCGCTGAGTGGTACTCAAACCTTGACTTCGTTCCTTCACACGACAACAACGCACAGTACGCCGAGAACTTCCTCATGGCTGCCCAGGATATATTTGAGACAGTGGAAGCAAGGCTTGCCGCCATGGACAACCCGCTGGTTCTTTTCACAGGTCACAGCCGCGGCGCTGCCTGCGCAGACCTCCTCGGCCTTCTCTACAACGAGAAATACGGTGCCGACAATGCTTTTGTCTACACCTACGCCACACCGGGCTGCATCAGAACCCAGGATGTGAACCAGAACTCCGCCAATATCTTTAACATCGTCAACCCGGCTGACTTCATCATCTGGCTCCCACCTCAGGAGCTGGGATTCTTCAGACCCGGCAACGACATTGTGCTCCCCGACAGCAATAACCTCGCATCATCTGTCGCAAGCCTTTATGCGACCCTTGCTCCGATATTCGTTGTCGACGGCCAGCCCATGACGATTCAGATATTCTACGAGACCAAATTCAACGTCTCCGGCGCCGGAACGTCCAGCAGCGGAAAGACCGTTTATGAGGAAATCGGCGCAATTGCCGACATCATGACCGGTTCCGGAAATATGACAAAGCTGGCACTGCACCTGCTTTCGATCAACTCCAAATCCCAGTTCTACCCGCTGAGACAGTTTGCGACCCAGGCCATGGGCAACCAGACTCTTATGGACTCGCTCAAGGTTCAGCATGAAGTGGCAACATACAGAGCGCTTCTTGCCGACTACATTGCGGCTGAAGCACATTAAAGTTTAAGTTAAACGGCGCGGAGCTGTCCACGGCTGGCGGTGACTGAAAGTCACCTGAAATTGCCGGGTTCCGCGCCGCATTTATTAGGAGAGTAACCAAAATGCCGGAAAACGGGAGAAAAGCTTTTTCCAAGTATTTCACAATGAGTTTTGACGACGGTATCACCCAGGATGCCCGGATCATGGATATCTGCAGGAAGTATAACATGCCCTGCACCTTCAACCTGAACACGGGACTCTTTGGCGTCAACTGGCCCTGGGTCGGAGAGGTTTTGGGGAAGCCCGGTCTCTCCCATCAGCGCTACACCGAAGAAGAGATACGCTCAGGCATTTACAACGGGTTTGACGCGGAAGTTCACACCCTATGCCACCCGTCCCTTGCCGGCAATTACGGCGACAACGCCGAAGCCCTGATTCACGAGGTGGGTGACGATGCCAAAAACATAGAGGCTCTGACGGGCGTTGCCCCGTTGGGCATGGCCTACCCCGGAGGCCGGGAGGAGGACACCTCGCCCTTCGTCATAAAAACCATCGTTGAAAACACCCCCGTCAGGTTTGCGAGGCTTGCCGTCTCCCAGAAAAACCCTGAGGACTTCCCCCTTCCGGACTGCTTTATGAAGTGGTATCCCTCCCTTGCCGTAGTGGAAATGGCAAGGTGCAAAGAGCTTGCTAAGAGCTTCATTGCAGCGGTTCCCGTTGACAGGGACCTTCTCTTCTACGTTTGGGGTCACGGCTACGACCTTGACAGCGAAAACCTTTGGGATGAGTTTGAGGAGCTTGTGGCGATGATTTCGGCTGCGCCTGACGTAAAATGCGTCTCCAACGCCGATTTTTACACGCTTTTCAAGGACAAAATCCCGGCTGTTAACTTTTAAACCAAGAAAACACACGCCAATGCAAAGAAGTGTTGCGGCAAAGATCGCGGGTTGAGCATTGGCGATTGCATATATTTCACAAAGACAAGGTGATTTGGTATGAAAACGAGAAAACTGATTATATTACTGCTGGTATCAGCGATTTTAGCCGCGGCGCTTCTTGCGGGATGCAGCGGCGTTAACAACGGTGGAAACGGTTCAAAGACCGCCGAGCCCACCGTGCAGCCCACCGAAGCCGAACCGACTCCGGTGCCCACACCCCGTCCGCCCATGAAGTATTTCACCATGAGCTTTGACGACGGCATCACCCAGGACGCAAGGATCATCGAGATTCTCAAAAAATACAACATGCCCTGCACCTTCAACATCAACACCGGGCTCTACGGCGTCCGCTGGGACTGGGTTGGCGAGGTCTCCGGCAACCCCAACCTTCTCCACCTGAGGTTCACGGAGGAGGAGATGCGTTCAGGCGTCTATGACGGCTTTGACGTGGAAGTTCACACGCTGAACCACCCGTCCCTTGCCGGCAACTACGGCAACGACGTGGACGCAATAATTCACGAGGTTGGCGATGACGCCAAGAACATCAAAGAGCTGACAGGCATTGCCCCCGTTGGCATGGCTTACCCCGGCGGACAGGAGTCCGACACATCCGATTTCGTCATCAGGACCATTCTAAAGTACACCGACATAAGGTTTGCCAGAATGGCCGTCAACCAGAAAAAGCCCTCCCAGTTTGAGCTCCCGGAGTACTGGATGAAGTGGTACCCGTCCTGCCAGGTGGGAAACATTGCCACCTTCAAGGCACTCGCCAAGAAGTTCATAAACGCCGAGGTCACGGACCACGATCTTCTCTTCTACGCCTGGGGCCACGGCTTCGAACTGGACAACGCCAACTGCTGGGATCAGTTCGAGGAAGTCATAAAGATGCTCTCGGAGGCTGACGACATAGTGTTCGTCACCAACGCCGAGTTCTACGAGCTGTTTAAGGACCAGATTCCTTCCTGGAAGGATTGATTCCTACTTATAGGGGAAAAGTGAGGATGTCATGAAAAAAATAACCGGTTTACTTCTGCTTATAATCATGCTGGCCGCTTCAATAGCGGTGCTCTCGTGCTGCACAGGCAGCGAGAGCCCTGAGCCCGCACCGGCAACCGATGCAGCCACAGCAACACCCACGGCAACGGCGCCTGAAACACCCACGGCAACGGCGCCTGAAACACCCACGGCAACAGCTACAGCGCCTGAAACGCCTACAGCAACAACGTCTGAAACATCCACGGCTACGGCCGCCGTGGCTGAAACACCAAGCGAGACAGCCACACCCGACACCGGCACCCCCACACCCGAGCCTTCGGACACACCCACACCGGTTCCGACGCCGACGCCGACTCCTGCCCCCACACCCACTCCTACCCCCACGCCTACGCCCACTCCCACCCCGGAGACAGGCACCAAGACGTACAAAAAGTATTTCACGATGAGTTTTGACGACGGTATCACCCAGGACGAGAGA
Organism: uncultured Ruminococcus sp.; assembly: GCA_902782645.1. Lineage (GTDB taxonomy): Bacteria > Bacillota > Clostridia > UBA1212 > UBA1212 > UBA1212. The sequence goes on from CACZNV010000113.1 coordinate 9,161, forward strand.
ATCATCGAAATACTCAAAAAGTACAACATGCCCTGCACCTTCAACATCAACACAGGGCTCTACGGCGTCCGCTGGGACTGGGTCGCCACAGCTGTGGGAAAACCGGGTCTCTCTCACCAGCGCTTCACAAAAGCCCAGGTTCAGTCCGGCATCTACGACGGTTTCGACGTTGAAGTTCACACCCTCACCCACCCCTCGTTAGGCCGCGACTTAGGAACCAACAAGGCCCAGATTATCAAGCAGGTTGGCGATGACGCCAAGAACATCAAGGCCCTCACAGGCATCGAGCCCTGCGGAATGGCCTACCCCGGCGGAACCGAAGAAGACACCTCGGACTTCGTAATCCAGACGATTCTTGACAACACGAACATCCGGTTTGCAAGAATGGCCGTCAACCAGTCAAGCCCCGGCAAGTTCGCCCTTCCGGAATACTGGATGAAGTGGTACCCCTCCTGCTCAGCCTCCAACACCACCTACTTCAAATCGCTGGTTAAAAAGCTGATCAAAGCCGTACCGACGGACCACGACCTCCTGCTCTACGCCTGGGGCCACGGCTACGAATTCGACCAGATGGAAAACTGGGACAAATTCGAGGAAGTTATCAAAATGATTGCGGAAGCTGACGATATCATCTGCGTAACCAACGCGGAATTCTATCAGCTATTCAAAGACCAAATCCCCTCCTGGAAAGACTGAGTTTTGGTTCTTTACGCAAGCCGCGTAAAGAACACTTAATAAACAACTTAGCTTAAATAAGGCTCTTTACGCGGGTTGGGCAAAAACATATAATAAGGGGCTGTCGCCTCTAAAAGAAGGCGTAAAGTTCCGCTCAACCTGCCGGATCATACGAAATATTAACAGAAAGAGTTTGCTATGAAACTGAGAAAACAATTTTGCTTAATTGCAGTGATAGTATTGGCGGCAGCGCTTGCCATGTCAGGATGCACAGGTGTCACCAATCCTGTGCCGGAGCCGGAGAAGACTGCACCCGCAGTAACCGCAACTCCCACAAACGTACCTGCAGCGACGCCCACCGCCACACAGGGTTCCGACCCCACGGAGACAGTTTCGGGAGAATCGGCTACCCCCGGAGAGACCGCCTCGACGCCAACAGAAACAGCTGCGACGCCAACGGATACCCCCTCCGGAACGTCGACGGAAGCCCCAACCGCTACACAGGGTGAAACACCCACAGGCGGGGAGACCACGGCAACCGCCACTGCGGGACAACCCACGCCGACTGCCACCGACGGTGCCACACCGACAGCTACAAGCGGGACCACCGCCACGCCGACGAAGAACCCCTCTGAAACCGCAACTCCAACCCCGACGCCTTCACCGACGCCAACCCAGGGAAATCACACGCCGGTTTTGCCGCCGGTAACGCCTACACCAACGCCTACACCTACACCTACACCGACGCCAACTCCGACGCCAACTCCGACTCCTACGCCGACGCCAACACCGACACCCACGCCGACGCCAACTCCGACGCCAACCCCTACGCCTACCCCCACGGCAACCCCTACGGGCGGCAACCCGGGCGGCACCACACCGACGCCTACTCCGACACCTACGCCGACGCCCACGCCCACTCCTACGCCGACGCCCACGCCAACCCCAACACCTACCCCAACTCCCACACCGACGCCCACACCCACTCCCACTCCTACGCCGGTGCAATATACGGAATACACCCCCAACTACGGGACCAACCAGACTCACATCAACAAGTCCAACCCCGGCAAGCCTGAGAGGTACTACTACTCCACCCTCACCAGCAATTCGCACAAATCATTCTACGAATTGTTTGAAGCGGCGACAAAGGTTTACGGGAACGCAATCACCCCGGTCATGCCCATAACGATTGACGAGGCTATGATGGTCTATCAGCTCTTCATGCTGGATCACCCGGAGGTGTTCTGGCTTGGGCTTGAAGTCTCTTACAGCAGGATTGGCGATAATGTCACCGATTTTTCGCTCAGCAGAAAATACTCGGTCACAGAAGCTGCTGAAATGGCCAATGCCATTGACAATGTCGTCAATTCAATCATCGCCTTGATTCCCGACAACGCAACCGATATGGAAGCGGAGATCATCATCGTCAACTGGCTCAAGGACCATATCACCTACGGCTACAGCGAGTTTAACTGCTACACGCTCTACGGCTGCCTTGTTGAGAGGACCTGCGTCTGCGAAGGCTATTCGGAAGCTTTCCAGTATATTTGCGGAAAAATAGGTATTCCCGCAACCTCTGTCACAGGTGTCGCCAATACAGGGAACGCCCTTGAGGGTCACAAGTGGAATGCGCTTAAGATTGGCGGCAAGTGGTACCAGCTTGACGTCACCTGGGTGGACGTGGCAACCAACCACGGTGTGCTCTACATCAACAACAACGCCTTTATCGCATCAGACCACACTGCCGACCCGGACATCCAGCCCAGGCTCCCTGAGTTCACTGCGACCGATGCCGAATACCTCCGCTACTACGGGCTTTACATCGATTCAGCCGCGGGCGGAACTTCAACTTTCAGCTTTGACAAGACGCTTTTCCGCACCGTAGTTCACTTCAAGGCCACTCTCACGGACGAGTACTATTACAACTGCGCAATGATTAAAGTTGCTCCCGGCCTCAACGGGGAGACGTTTATAAACCAGCTTGAGACAAAGCCTAAAGCCGTCAAGGACGCCTTCGCTGCGGCTGCTCTTGGCGACGGGTTCAAATACGACTCCTATGCGTACGAAATGGTCGACACCGACACGATTCTGTTCTGGTTCTACAGGCAGAAATGACGGCGGGTCGACACGCCAAAAAAAAGACACCTTGGCGGTTTCCGGTAGAGGAAACCGAGGTGCCGCTTGAAATCACCAAGATGGACGGACGGTTAAATGTCCGTCCACTTTTTATTCCTTGAGGTATTTCTGGATTGTTGAAATCCATCTTGAATCGCTGCTCTCAAACCTATCAAGAAAAACTGCGAAATTTGTGCTGCATGAAGTTGTATCCGAAAAATTGATTGCAGAGACCCTCATCTTCATATCCTCATAGGATCGCCTGAATATTTTGTTGCAAAGCTCCTTGATTTGATCTTCATGAGCATCATAGTCTTTAATACCCGTCCATTTTTCAATCTCAAGTGCGTTGGTTCTTTTGCCCTGGTTCTTGAGTGAAACATCGCCAAAATGAGAGAGTATTATTTGCATGGTGCAAGGATTCGCATATATCACAAGTTCAACAGCAGCCTTCTGTTTATTCAGATAACTGTTAATCTTATTCTTGATCTGCACATACTCCCGGTACGGTGCTTTATCCGTATCGCAAAAAACAAGTATGATTTCAAACATGTCGTTTTGGAAAAGATCCTGAAACATTGCAGGGATATTGGATGCACTTTTGGCATTCTTCAATGAAAAGTCGTAAGTATCGCTCCAAACATCCAATTCCAAAAGACGGTTGAAATATGCAAAGTCCTCGTATCCTTCACAAATAACACAGATTCGATGCTTTCTGACCAACTTGGGAAGTTTAGTCACGCCTCTTCACCTCCAGCAAGGACCGAAACAGATCAGGTTCCGGCAATGCGCCAAAAATACCTTTCCGATATTTTTCAATCAAATCAGATGTTTCTCTTACTCCTGTTTTTTCCGCAGAAAACTCGCCAAGAGAATACAAATAGGCATTTTCACTATCTTTGTGTGTAAACCATATTTGCTCCTTGCGGAACAGTGTCTGACAGTCCAGAAGAGAAACATCATGCACCGTGGCAATCAGCTGAGCATCACGGTTCAATTCATTGTTGAAAAGAGCAATTATTGCACGTGTCAGTCTGAAATGCAGACTGTTGTCCAACTCATCAACAACAAGAATACGCCCTTTCTCCAGTGCATCTATCACATAACTGGCAAGCGCAGCCATCTTTTTAGTTCCTGTTGAATCAAAAAGCATGCTCGGAACAGTAACCCCTTTGTAAACGGAAGCAAGGTGCAGCATTTCAGCCAGCGGAGCAACTGCCCGCAAAGCATTCTCCTGTGGATTGGAATCGCCAATACCTTCTCTATTCAGAACAACTTTAATCTCATCATCACCTAAGTATCTGTAGTCTTCCATATAAAGATCCGCATTAAGAACAAAATTTACAATCTTATTATGGGTTTCATCTGATGCTTTCAGCATTTCTATCGTTTTCTTGATGGGAATGTTGTTCATATCGACAACATCGATTTTAGACGCAAAAGAAGACATCAACTCCTTGATTCTCTTTAAACAAGGAAACTCATCAGTGTCGATTAGATAGATTAATATATTGTTTCTTGCAGCAACTTTCATTACCGCTGCAAGTCTTGTATCTTCGGCATAGTATTCTCTGTTCAAAGTGTCTCGAAGCAGCAGATTCGTGATCTTTTCATTTTTATATTTATCATGCTCGATCTTAGCAAAGCGTTCGTAAACATACTCTCTTTTTGAGGTATCGTACTTGATTTCAAAAAGATTTTCCGATCCGCCCTCCAGGAATGAAACAGAAGCCTCTGCAATGTGATTTTCAAAAAATATATTCCCGGTAAGAGTGCCTCCTTTTCCCAGCATGATAGCTTTCATGGTTTCTATAATTCTTACAAAGTTTGTTTTGCCGGAATTATTTGGTCCAATCAAAACTGCTGTTTTCAGAATGTTTGAACTCCCGAATCTTGCAACATTGCTTTGGAAACGCTTGTACCGCATGTCAGCGCGCATGGAAAACTCCGCCTCGGAGTTAAAAATCTGGCAGTTATTTACTTTCAAGGATATTAGCATTTTTACATACCTCCAACACCGGTTATTATATCACTTTTAATTTTTCGTGCAATATTTTTTCATAAAAAATTAAAAAATATCCATTTTATGAGGTTTTTTCGGCATTTCACGCAAAAAAATAGTAAGAAAAAGCGAAATACGCCTCAGCTGCTTGAGTTCCGCATTTCGCATTTTCTTTTATTATTCTAATGGCAGATTATTGGCGGTTTGTTAAAACACTGCCTCGTCGGCAACATTTTCATTGCCGTCAAGCACAGCTTCCAGGAGATTTCCGTAACGGTCGTACACAAGCTTCAGTGTAAAAAAGTCGCAGCCGTTTTCAATCCGCTTCAAGAATATCCGGTCGCCTGCCCAGAGGTCAAGGTCAAAAAGCTTGCCCTTAGGAATCCACTCCAGAACGCCCTCGTCGCAGTCGATGAGCTCTCCCTCAAAGTCAAAGCACTTAAACAGAAACATCTGCTCCGTCTCCGCGCCCTCGCACACGAAAGTCACCACCGAGAGCAGCCTGGGGTCCTTTAGTTTGAGGCCGGTCTCCTCAAGCGCCTCGCGCCTTACGCAGTCCTCCGGCGACTCACCGTCAAGGAATCCGCCGCCAATGCCAATCCACTTATCTTTGTTTATGTCATTCTTTTTCTTGACCCGGTGCAGCATAAGATAGCACCCGTCCTTCTCAATGTAGCAAAGAGTTGTGTTCCTCATGATGATCTCCCGAACAGCGGTTTTTCCGGCAGTAAAGCCGTTATTTCAGACCGAAGAATAACATTTTCTGCCCTGTTTTTCAACACCCTGCCAATGTCAAAACTCACCTAACACCCTGCCGCTGCATATTTTTATCCGGTTGAGTTTCCCGGGGCCCAGTTGTATAATTGCAGCCGCAAAGCAGGATTATTCCACAGTCCGGAGGTTATATGCCGTATCGCGTAGTTTTAAAGAAAAATGAAGAAAAACGGATCCTTCAGGGACACCCCTGGGTTTACGCCAATGAAGTCCTCTCGGTCACGGGAGAAGGCCGCAACGGTGACATTGCGGAAGTTTTTTCCTGCGACGGGGACTACATCGGCAAGGGCTACATCAACCACCTCTCCAAGATCCTTGTCAGGATATTCATACGCGGCGACGAAAAACCGGACGTGGATTTTTACGTAAAAAAGCTGACGCGGGCAAAGGAAAGCCGCGAGAGGCTGGGCTTCACGGCCGAGGGAGGCTACAGAGCTGTGTTCGGAGAGAGCGACGGCCTGCCGGGACTCATTGTCGACAGGTACGGAGATCTTTTGTGCGTGCAGCTTCTGACCCTTGGCGTTGACAGAAACAGGGACATAATTGTGGAGGCGCTGAAGCGTGTCTTCTCGCCCCGGGGCATCTATGCCAGAAATGACGTGGCGGTCCGGGAAAAAGAGGGGCTGAAGCTGACGAAGGAAGTTCTTTTCGGCGATTTCGAGCCGGTCACGACTATCACGGAGAACGGGCTTAAAATGCGGGTGGACCTTGAAAACGGCCAGAAGACGGGCTACTTTCTGGACCAGAAGGAGAACAGGCTTGCCGTAAGAAGATACGCCAAAGGCGCGGAGGTGCTGGACTGCTTTTCGAACGTCGGCGGGTTTTCGATGAACGCGGCGTATTCGGGTGCGAGCGAGGTCACGGCGGTTGACATCTCGGAGAGAGCTCTTGACGAGGTGCGGAAAAACGCCGCCCTGAACGGTTTTGACGCCAAGGTTAAAACGGTCTGCGGCGACGTGTTCGAGGTTCTCAAAAATTTCCGAAAAGAAGGCAAAAACTTTGACCTTGTGGTGCTCGATCCTCCCGCTTTCTGCAAAAGCTATTCGGATGTAAAAAACGCCCTGCGGGGCTATAAAGACGTGAACGTCTCCGGCCTTAAAATCGTCAGGCCCGGCGGCTTTCTCGTGTCGTCCTCCTGCTCCCACTTCGTGTCCTTCGGCATGTTTGAAGACATGCTGAGAGAGGCCGCGGCCCAGAGCGGAAGGATAGTAAGAGTCGTCGAAACAAGGACCCAGGCGCCTGACCACGCCTCGCTGCTTGCCGGCGATGAGAGCACCTACCTTAAGTTTTTTGTGCTTGCGGTGGACTGACACTGATGCCGCGCAAGAGCGGCGGGAATCATTGGCGATATGATGAACAGCAAACCGAAACAATCCGTAAAGGAGCGCTTTGCTTCTCTCGGGAAACCGTATTTTGCATTTCTCCGCATGGATACGTGCATCCTTGCGATTATTTTTCTGCTGTCGATTTTCGTCAACACATTTATTCTCAAAGCGTCCGGAAGTCTCAACACCGCACTCATCTACAACATGGTCTCTTACGGTTCACAGCCCCTATTCATGGTGGGAGCGGTCTTTGCGGTACGCAAGCTGTCGCCAAGGCATTCCCAGCGCATCGGCTTCATCTTTTTCGCCCTGCTCTTCCTCTTTATAATTGCGGCGGGAGAACGGGCGGCAACGGATTTTTTCCTGGTTCCTGCGCTTCTCCGATCTGCCGGCGCAGGTTTTTACTACGTCACCTACAGCTTCCAGATTATTGAATATACTACGGACGACAACCGGGACGCCGCGTCAGGCATCAGCGGCACCATCGCCTCGATTATAGAGCTGGTGCTGCCCCTGGTTTCAGGTCTTTTTCTTTCCGCCTTTGCGGGGAGCTTTGCAGGCTACCGGATTTTCTTCGGTTTTCTGCTGGGACTGACGGCCCTGGCGTTTGTGTTCAGCCTGTTTCTCGTGCCTCTTAAAACAGTCATAGACCCCCTCGACCGCAGGACTCACCTTGGCGATGCCCTTCGGGGGCTTTTCTCCGGCAGCACAGGCAGGTCAATACTCTTCATGACCTTCTTCAAGGGCGTGCGGTCAGGCGCAATGGCTTTTTTTGTTGAAATACTTATCTTCAACGCCATCAAAGACGAGGCAATCGTCGGCGTCAATTCCACCATCGGCAAGGTGGCGGCCATCCTCGGTGCGCTCCTCTACGGTATTATCGTGACGCCAAGGCGAAGGGCCAAGTCGGTCGCAATCGCATCGGCTTCTATCATTGGCGTCGCAGCACTGCTGTTTTTCAGGTCCGACTGGTTATTCCTCATCATTTTCAGTGCATTTAACAGCGGGCTCAACATATTCATCACAGACCCGGAGCTCATGCTCTATTTCACGGTAATCGAATCAATTGACGCGCTGCGCGGCAAGGCGGGCGAAGTCCACACTGTCAATGAGGTATTTCTCGCTCTTGGCGAGGTGGCGGGCATCGGGCTCACACTTCTTGCCAGCCGCTTTTTCCCCGGAAACAGCGCAGCCGCAACAGCCGCGATTATAATCCTCACAGGATCCCAGTTCTTCTGCGCGATACTCATTTCAAAGATTACCCGCAAAATCGGTGGCGATTGACTTTTAAGCCCTCCCTCAATATAATGATTCCATTCCTCAATATAAGGAGTTCCTAAGAAGTGAAACGTTTTTTATCCGTTTTTTTGAGTTTGATAACGGCGGCTGTGCTGGCGGTTTGCATTGGCGGCTGCGGGGCAAATCCGGTTAAAGAGGGAAACCCCTCGGCGACTTCCGAAAACGCATCGGCGACTCCCGGCAATGACCCGGAAGAGACACCCGCAGACGTGCCTGAAACCACTGAGGAGCCTGCTGCGACGCCCGTAAAGAGCAGTCTGCCCCTCCATCCCGAAACATCTACGGAACAGATGACCACGCCTTTCTGGCTCACGGACACCATGTACAACGAGACCATCTGCTTCCATCAGCAAAAAGACGGCACAGTCAAGGGAACCACTGTTTTCACCCCTGTTGAAATCGTTTCTCTCACTGACTATACGCTCAAGAAGACCTACAAAGAGGGCACGGATTTTATCTGGGACGGAACCACTAATACAATCACACTGCCCGAAGGCTCTCCCATCAAGTTTTTCACTGAGAAAGAGCTCAAAGGCTACGACGAAAAAGGCAAACAGCTGGAGGCCTTCTCCGGCACATTTGACGCCAAGGGCCGCTCCCGACTCGCCAATGCCCTCTTCTGCAACAGCGAGTACCTCTACGGCAGGCAGTACGCAATCACATACAAGTATTCCTTCGGAAGCTGGACAGGCCCCTTAACCGAATTCCAGGGCGATGTGCTTCCGAAGACAACCGCCAAGCTCAAAAACGGAGAAGACATCAAGGTCACCTTTTTTGGCGACTCCATTTTCGCAGGCGCTGAAGCTTCGGCATACCTGGGACACGCACCCGGTCAGCCCGTCATGGCCACCCTCTTCAAGAAAGCCATAGAGGCCTACTACAGCGTGAAGGTGTCCATTAACAATCCTTCCATTGGCGGTCTCAGTTCGAAAGATCTGATGGATCACATTGGCGATATCACAAAGAGCTCAAAGAGGATTCCCGACCTTGTGTTCATAGGCTTCGGTATGAACGACCAGACGACCGTCAACACAGGCAACAACGCGCAGAAAGTGATTGACGAGGTCCTCAAAGTCAACCCGGACTGCGAGTTTGTGCTCGTTACGACCATGAAACCCAACCCTGACTCCGGTATGCTCCAGGGGCAGCCCAGGATTCCTTCGCTCTACAAGCCCCTTCTAAAGCAAGGCGTCGGCTACGTTGACATGTACGGAATGCACACGGCAATTCTGGAGACAAAGGACTACGTCTCCACAAGCGGCAACAACGTCAACCACCCCAACGACTGGCTCATCAGAATCTACGTGATGAATCTTTGCGCAGCACTGATTGACTATTGACCCATCCACGAAAGGATGAATTTCAAATGTTAGAGATCCGACAAATATCAATCGACAACCAGGACCTTACCCTTCCTGTGATAACCGACAACAATGCCCCTGTGTTCCGCTGGAAGCTGGCCTCCGACAGAGACTGCGACACCCAGCGGGCCTACAGGATCGTCATAAGGAGCAGTTCCTGCAGCTACTGGGACTCCGGCATCGTAAAGACGGCGGACCAGTCCGCTGTTTACGCGGGAAAGCCCCTGCCCGACCTTGAGCAGATTGAGATTGAGCTATTTGTTTATTCAACCGAGGGCGACTACGCCTGGGACGAGCGCAGTTTCTCCTGCTACCTTTCCCGGTTCGATTGCCAATGGATTTCCTCCACCAATACAGAGCCCCGCAGAGTTGTGAGATTCGTCAAGGACATCCCCGTTGACCAAACAAAGGAAGTGGAATCCGCATTTGTGATCTATTGCGGCCTTGGCTATTGCAGCCTCTTCGTCAACAAGGAGCGCACAAACCCGGACATTGAGCTGGACCCCGCATTCTCCGACTACTCCAAAACCGCCTACTTTGTCATCGACGACATCTACGAATCCGCTGCCGCCAATAAAACCCTCCGCCTCGCCTTCGAGGTTGCGGACGGCTGGCGCAGATTCGACAGCCCCTTCCTTAAGGAGATGGGTGTTAAGGAGCCAACTTTTGCAGGAGAAAACCTGCTGGCAGCGAAAATAATCATAAAGTATACGGACGGCAGCGTGTCTGAAACCGTCACAGGGTCAGACTGGCAGTGGACTTATTCAAACACCGTGACGTCAAGCATTTATGACGGTACAGTGTTTGATGCGGGCCGTGTGCGCTTCTCGAAGCACCCGGTGAAGCTTGCCGATGCGCCGTGCAAAAACGTGAGGCTGATGAACATCCCCCCTGTCATGAGGAGGGAGAAGTACAGTCCCGTTGACGTTTTCCGCGCCGCAAACGGGGAATATATTGTAGATTTCGGGCAGAACATTGCCGGCGTGATACAGCTTGAGATTCCGGACGAGCAGGAGCCCGGGAGCGAGATCAGAATCGCTTACGCGGAAGAACTGAACGAAGACGGAACCCTTTTCAGGGACACCCTGAGGAGCGCATTGGCGACAGACGTATATATCTGCGGCGAGCCCTCCGAAATGCCTGTCATCTGGACGCCTTCGTACACCTACCACGGCTTCCGCTACATATCGGTGAGCGGTTTTGCAGGCCCCGTTTCGGAATCCTCCGTCACAGCTATAGCCCTTTATACAGCTCTTTCCCAGACAGGTGATTTTTCCTGCGGCAGCCCGGTGCTGAATGCTGTCCACCGCGCCTGCGTCGCCACCGAAAAAGCCAACATTCATTCGATATTAACCGACTGCCCCCAGCGGGACG
>CACZNV010000114.1 GCA_902782645.1 uncultured Ruminococcus sp.
GCAGGCCGGCGGATCCGGTTTGCTCATCTTATCTCGTTGCCGGTTACGAATACTACATGCAGACCGGGGACAAGGAGTTCCTCAAAAAGGCGTTCGGCGGCTTTGCGGCGTGGGAAGAGTGCCTGCTCTCCCATTCCGATAACTTCATCGTGAACTACTCCTACTACGGCGACTGGGCGGGCCCCGAATATGCCTGCGTGAGTCTCGAGGACGCGCACTCCAAAGTCACTCCCGGCGAGTTCATGTCGACCGGTTTCTCCTACTATAACTGCACGCTCCTGTCGTTCTTCGCACAAGAGCTCGGCGACACTGCCAAGGCAAAAGAGTACACAGAAAAAGCCGCCAAAGTCAAATCCGCCCTCCTTGCAAAATGGTTCGACAAAAAAACTCTGACGGTTGCCGGCAACTCTCAGGGGGCGCTCGCGTTTGCGCTCTGGCTTGACGTGCTGCCGGAGGATTGCCGGAAAGACGTTGCTTTGAAGCTTCGCGACGCATTGGCGGCTTCGGACTACAGGTTCACCACCGGCAACCTCACCACGCGCTACCTCCTCGAGGTCCTCACGCGCTACGGCTTCGTCGACGACGCCTACAGGCTCATGACAAGCGAGAAGTACCCCGGCTTCGGCTACATGCTTCAGAACGAGGCCACGACGATCTGGGAGCGCTTCGAGCTCAAAAAGAACCCGGCAATGAACTCCCACAACCATCCGATGTACGCCGCCTGCGACCTCTGGCTCTACAAGTACCTGCTCGGCATCTCAAATCTTGCGCCCGGCTGGAAAAAGTGCTCGGTATCGCCAAGCCTCCCCGCAGACCTTCTCTCCTGCAGGGGCTCCCTGGACACCCCCTACGGCAAGCTTTACGTGAGGTGGGCAAAGCGCTACGGCAAGAAAATTCTCATGCTTACCGTTCCTTTCGGAATGGAGTGCGAAGTTAACTTCGAAGGCGTCAGAAAGACTGTCAAAGGAAGCGCGGTTATAGAGGTATAATTTCCTTGTTATAGGCAAAAAAAGAGCTGCGGAAGCCGGGGTTTTAAACCTTTGCGGCTTCCGCAGTGTTTTTTATGTTTTAAAGCTTCGAATCGATTTCAAACCTCATTTGTTTCCCTGTCGCCGGATGGGGAAAAGTCACCGCCGATGCGCAAAGGGCAATGTTTTTTGCCTCATCCTTTGCCCCGTATTTTCTGTCGCCCACCAGCGGGAAACCCCTTGACGCAAACTGTACTCTTATCTGATGGGTTCGCCCTGTAATCAGCCGCACTCTCACCAGAGAAGTGTCGCACCGGACTTCTTTAACAGTGTAAACGAGCCTTGCCTCGCGCACCCCTTTTCTCAGGCTTTTCACCACATAGACCTTGTTCTTTGCGCTGTCCTTCAGCAGATAGTCGCAAAGCTCCCTGCCGCCCTCCGCGCTCTCCGGCACGCCGTGAACAAGGGCCTCATATTCTTTCACAAAAAGCCCGTCCTGTATAGCCTTTGAAAGACTCGCGGCTGCTTTCCTGCTCCTCGCAAAAACCATGAGACCTCTCGTGCCTGCGTCAAGCCTGTGGACGCAATAGATTTCCTCCGTACCAAGGGAATCTCTCAGAAGCGAAGGGAGCGACACGCCAATGCCTCCCGGCGAATCCTCCGCCAAAACCCCTGCGGGCTTCACGCACACCACGATGTCATTATCACAATATTTTATTTCAGGAACCAAACTGCTCATTTGAAGATCCACTTCAGCACTTCCTGAATGTACCTGTCCCAGAAGGCCCAGTCGTGAGTGCCCTCCGATTCCATGTACGTAAAGTCATAGTCAAGACTTCTCATCAGCGCCTCAAAACGCTTGATCTCACCGTAAAGCATGTCGTCGTAGCCGACGGCCATGAACACTCTGGGCCTCATGGGGTCCTGGGCTTTCGCCTTGGCGAGTGTGAACAGCTCGTCACTGTCATCCGGTTTTCTTTCAAGACCGAAGATGGCGTCAAGGCCGCCCCCCGCTATCCAGGCGTTGATGTCCGTGACAGGGGATAGTCCCGCGCAGGCTGAAAACCTGTCGCAGTTGTTGAGACCGATTTTCAGGGCTCCGTAGCCGCCCATGGAGAGGCCTGCAATGAAATTGTCCTGCCTGTCCGTTGAAATGTTGAAGGTGTCCGCGATGCGTGCGGGGAGCTCCTTGGCGATGTAGGTGTAGTACCTCATGCCGAATTTCATGTCGGTGTAAAAGCTGCGGCCGCCGAAAGGCATCACCACCGCAATACCGTACTGCTCAGCGTAGCGCTCGATCGACGTGCGCCTCATCCATATCGACTGGTCGTCGGACAGGCCGTGGAGAAGGTATAGGCACTTGAATTTGCCCTGCTTGACCTCGCCGTTCGTGTCGCCAATGCGTCCCGCCGTGCCCCTCTGGGGAAGCAAAACGTATGCCTCTGTGCACATCTCAAGCGATTCGCTGAAAAATTTCATTGAACAAAAAATCATGGTGCAGCCCCCTGAAAAGTTTTGTCATATTATACCTTTTTTGCCTTGGCGTTTTCAATCACCGGGGCAGGCCGGGGGCGATTGACTTTCTTATATAAAATGATACAATGAACTGACAAAGGAGCGAACGCTCTTGATTCCAGATAAACAAGGATAAAATCATGAAAAAAACTGTTTGTGTTGTATTGGCGGTAATCGCCGTTTTTGCATTGGCGGCTTGCAAATCAGGTCACGAGGTGGTCTACGACAAACTGCCTGTTATATGCAGGATTTCAAACCCCCTTGAGGGAATCACCGCGAAAATTGAGCTCTCAAAGTGGGACGACGACCCGTTTAAGGCAGAAAATGCGGCTAAAAATGCGACTGTGAGCATTGGCGATAAGGAATTCACCGGCGAATACACAAACTCAAGCTACATTCTCTGGACCGGGGATATCAAGCACACCTACAAGGTTTCCGATAATGTTCTGTTCAGCATCGACGACGGCGGAAAGCTTGTGGAGTTCAGTTCAAGTAACGCCGTCAGCGGGGAAAACCTTGTCACCAAGGACACCGCCGTTGAAATCGCCAAGGACTTCATCAGGCAGCACTACCCCGACACTGTTTTTGACAAGTATACTATCACCACAAACTTTGACGACACAACCAAGCAGTACACCGTCAGCGTAATCAAGTATCTCGGCGACAGAGCCACCCTTGACAATGTGACATTGGTTATGTCAAAAACCGGCGGCATCGTCAAATTCGAGTGCCACAATTTCGGCAAGATTCCGGACAACGCAGCTGACGAGATCAATTTTGACAAGGTGGAAGGCGAGCTTCTCGCAAAATGCAAATCGGTATCAAAGAAAGCCGAAAAGCTCTACTCCGAAGTGGTTTCGGAACCCTACACCTACATTATAACCCTTGATGAGGAAGGCAGGCCCGCAATCGTTTCTGCAGCCCTCATTCACTGCAGAAACACATATGACATGATTGCCACCGGCGATTACGAGACCCTCGTGCTTTACTTTGCAAACGACCTGCTGAAGTGATTGCCGCGGCGTTTCGGTCCCTGTAAGACTATTAATGAAAACCGAAATAAACAGCTTTAAAAAGATAACGGGAGCATTCCTTGCCGTAATTGCGATTCTGCTTGCGGTGAATGCTCCTTTTGTTTCATTGGCGGCAAAGAACACGCCAAGCCCCTCCGACATCATCTCTCAGGACTTCCCGGTGCTCGAAATCACACTTGACGGCTACGAGGAGGACGGAATTCTCCGCGACGACTGGCAGGGAATGTCGTGCAGGCTCACCGCTGACGGCAGGGTTCTTGAGTCAACCGCCAAGATCAAAGGCCGCGGCAACTACACGTGGGCACAGGCGAAAAGGCCCTACGCGATCAAGCTTGATGCGAAGCAGGACTGGTTTGGTTTCGGCGCCGCAAAAGACTGGGTTCTGCTCGCAAACTACACGGACGAGACCCACCTCAGGAACTTTTACGCGTTCACGCTCGCCGCAGGCTTCAATTTTGCCTTCACCCCGCAGGTGCGCCACGCGCAGGTCTTCATCAACGGCAGCTACGCCGGCCTCTACCTCATAACCGAAAAAATTGAGATCGAGAGCAAGCGTGTTAACATAAACATCGCAAACGGCGACCTCCTGCTGGAACTTGACAACAACTACGGCTCCGGCGAGCCTGAGGTCTTCTCGTCAAGGTTTGACAATCTTTTTGTCGTGAAAGACCCTGACGGAGAGGCTGAATTTAACGAAAAAACGGCCGAAAAAGGCACCGACATAACTTTTTCACGGGCCAAGCGCTTCGCCAAGACGCAGCTCAACGCCTTTGAGAGCGGCCTCGAGCACGGCGTATCCCTTGACAAGCTAAACGAGTACATTGACATCGCGTCCCTCGTTGACTGGTACATCTTCAACGAGATCATGAAGAACGACGACTCGGTTTTCACCTCGTCGATGTACCTCTACAGCCGCTACGGCGACAAGCTATACATGGGTCCCGTCTGGGATTACGACATTTCGCTTGCCGGCATAAACAGGTTCGACAACCGGGACTCCACAGGCCTTCTGTTCCTCTCGAACCCCTGGGGAAGAACCGGCAACTGGTTTTTATACCTTGCCGTCAGGGACGACTTCAACGACCTCGTCAAGGCCCGTTGGCGTGAGCTTTACTCCTCCTCCCTCTTTCAGAACGCCATGGAGGAGCTCAAACGGGTTCAGGTTCTTCTCCGTCAACAGCAGCCCTACGACGAGGCTCTCTGGCAAAACGGCGGCGTCTTTGTGAAAATGAGCGACTACAACGAGGCAGTGGGCTACCTTCGCCACTTCATCACGTCGCGCATCTCATGGCTCAACTCAGTCTGGGGCGAAGCCTCCGTCACACCCGGCCCGGCAACAACCCCCGAGCCTCCTGCGACCGACACGCCAATCCCCACGGAGACACCGGCTGTAACCGAACCTGCGGCTGAAACGGCAACGCCGGATCCGGCAAAGGAAACGCCTGAAGACGGAAGCGGCGCCTCTTCCGCGCGCGGCTGCGGAGGCGCCGCGGCAGGCCCCCTCTTTATCGCGCTGCCTGCGGCCGTCGCGCTCGCTGCCGGAGCCAAAAAACGCCGCAGATAAACCCATACCGGCAACGGAACGCCTGCCCAGGCAGGAAAAACGTCTGCCGCAGACTGTTACGAATTACTTGAAATATTTTTTCGGATTGTCAGTTTTATTCAAAGGAGATAAAAATGAAGGCATTTACATGTCCGTACTGTGCCGGAGCCGTCAGGTTTGACATTGGCGGCAACTCCGTTCAATGCGAGTACTGCGGGTCCACGGTCACGCGGGAGGATTACCAGAAATACCTTGACAAGTATTCCCTCTACAAAACGGTCGAGCTCGTCTGCCCGCAGTGCAGCGCCTCAATTCTCAGCTACGACGACACGGTTTCGACGTTCTGCAGCTACTGCGGCTCGTCTGTCGTGTTTTCCAAGCGTGTCATCGAGGAGACGCGCCCCGACGGAATCATGCCTTTTAAGGTCACAAAGGACGAAGCCCTTGCGGCTTACAGGAAAAGACTTGATGACTCGTGGTTCGCGCCTGACTGGCTGAAAGAGGACGGTGAGGACAAGTTCATTGGCGTCTACATGCCCTTCTACTCGTTCAGAGGCGAAGCTTCCGGCAAGTGTGTCGCCAAGGGAACCCGGAAAGATTTTGAAACCGTCACAGAGTGCCTTGTCAATTTCGACCTCAGTGCCGTCTACGACGGCACGCGTTTTGACGCCTCGGAAGCTTTCCCCGACAGTCTCAGCGAATCAATCGACACGTTTGACCCTTCAAAAGCCGTTCCGTTTGAGACTTCGTATCTTGCGGGCTTCTACGCTGACGGCGGAAACGTCGATTCCGATGAGTATGCAAAGCTCCTGACCGGCATGATCACGGACGATATTAAACAGACAAAAGTCTCAGCCGCAAGCTACGATATAAATATGTCTACCGTCAGTGCACCGGTAAACATCAGCGCGAAAAAATACCTGCTCCCGGTCTGGTTCGGCACTCACCGCAGAAAGGACCGCGTGTGCTACTCTGCCGTCAACGGAAACGATGCGACCTGCGCCACGGATATACCTATAGACACGTCAAAATACGTCAGATTCGCAATCATTCTTGCAGCCGCGGCATCGCTCGTGCTGAATCTGATGTTCACCTTTAAACCCGACATTTTTCTGTTCCTCTCCACGGGCGTTCTCTTTGCTTTCGGATTCATTCTGAGGAAAGTCTCGGGTGAGGCGTACGTAAGAGAGCACAACTTTGACGATATAGGACGGATTGGCGGTGAAGAATTCCTGAAGAACGCATCGCACGACAAATCCCCTTCGGGGTCGCTCCGCAAAAAACCCGGCTCGTTCAAATGGCTCTTTAAAGTGCCTTTCAAAGTCAGGCTGAAGGCCTGGTGGAAACTGATCGTTTTTGCGGTCGCAGCTTTAACGCTCCAGCTTTTCGGAATAGCCGCGGACTGGGTCTACTACGTTTTTTCGATCATAGGCATAGGCCTTTCAATCTGGTCTGCTTTTGAAATAATCCGCAGGCAGAACATACTCGCGTCAAGGGACGCCCCTGTTTTCACCATGAAGAGAGGAGGCGACGGAAATGACTGACAAGGGCAGGAAAAAAGCATTCTCCAACGTGTTTCTGAACATACTTCTCGTTGTATCCGTCGTGGTTCTCATTGCCCCGTTCGTGCGCGACGGGATTGTCTCGGCAATCTCTTCCAAAGCCCCTAAGGACGAGGAAGTGAATCAGACTTTCCGGATTGAGATCAAAGACGGTGCGGGCCTCTTAAGTGACGATGAGGAAGATGCGCTTCGGGAGGAATTGGCGGCAGTCGCCAAGCACTATAACGTTGCCTTCGTATCCACAAAAGAACCCACCGGCCTCAATGCGGGAGAACGCGCAGACCTTCTTCTTTCGGATCTGTTTGCGGACAGCCACGGGATTCTCTTACTCATCGACATGTACAACCGCGAGATATACATCAGGGCCGACAACTCCGTAAAGCATCTGACCGTCGCAAAATGCGAAACGATCACCGACAACGTCTACACCTACTCCTCGGCAGGCGACTACTACCAGTGCGCCTCAAAAGCCTTCGCCCAGATTGCCCGGATTGTTGAGGGCAAGAGCGTTCCCGAGGTCATGAAACACATGAGCAACGCCCTTCTCGCGCTCTCGGCGGGCTTCTTTGCCGCATTTATTATCGCCAATGCAAAAACCCGCATCAAACGCCCCTCCCAGGTCCTCCAGTTTGACGGCAACACCCGTAAGGAGCTCATCCTCTCCAACGTCAAAATCGTCCCCAACTCCGTGACAAGCAGACCGGGAGCAGGCGCAACAGCCCTTAACATTGCTGTAGACGTAATCCGGATAGCCTCCTCATCCGGCGGAGGCGGCGGAAGTCACGGCAGCGGCCGCAGCGGCGGCGGAAGTCACGGCGGCGGCGGAAGCCACGGCGGAGGTCACAGGTTTTAGTTTTTTGCGTTGGTAAAACGGATAAAAGAAAGCAATCCGGAAACAGGACCGCTTGAAGTAGTGTTCGCAGATGTGAAAGAATATTCAATTCCGGAAAATGTCGATTGGAGCGCTGTCAGCATATTGGAAACGAGCCTGATTAATGACAGTGTTACGTTCTCACTTATGGTTCTTTAATCACTCCATGCCCTGCAGAGCTACTCCGCAGGGCATGGAGTTTTTCACTGTGCTTTTCGTTCGTTATCGTGTTACAATCCAGTAATAAAAGCCCAACAATCTGCCTCTACTACATTGCATATAGGTGCAAAAATTGCACCCTCCGAAATATCTTACAATGCAATTTTTGCACCGAAAGCTGTTATCAAGTGCATTTTTCGCACTTTTCTATTGACGGCATGGTGCAATCAATGTATAATAATCTTGCAACGGAGGGATTGGTATGATTACACTGAAAGAATTGAGAATCTCAAAAGGACTGACTCAAAAAAAGGCTGCCGAAATCTGTTCGGTTTCCCTCAGAACGTACAAAACATATGAAACCGATATTTCAAAAGAGAACAAACCCAGATATCGGTATATGATTTTGCTGCTCGAAGAATATGGATTCATAGATGAAACGCACGGAATCCTGACGATAGATCAAATACGGGAGAAATGTGCTGACGTTCTTCCCGAATTCAAAGTATCATACTGTTACCTTTTCGGTTCATACGCAAAGGGATATGCAACGCAAACGAGCGACATAGATCTGCTTGTATCTGCGGACGTGAGCGGGCTGCAGTTTTTCGGACTTGTCGAAAGTCTCAGATCGGCACTCTGCAAGAAGGTAGACCTTTTGGAGATAAATCAGCTTGACCACAACGTCGAACTTATTGACGAGATTTTGAAGAATGGAATAAGAATATATGGATAACGTTAAGAATGATGAGTATTATATTGCCCGGATAGAAAAAGACATTGATTTCATTATCCGGAACACAAAAGATCTCTCACTTGATGATTTCAACGAAAATGAAATGCTTCAGGACTCAATGATGTTCAGATTGGTTCAGATATCCGAAAACGCCGGACACATATCTCAAAACTACAAATCCGATCATCCGGAAATACCGTGGAAAGACATTTCCGGGCTTAGAAACAGCATCGTTCACGATTACGGAAACATAAGCATGAAACTTGTTTTTTTGACTCTGAAAAAAGATATTCCGGTTCTGAGAAATGTGGTTGGAATCTCGGGGAAAAAGTGACCTCGAAACCGTTCGAGATAAATTATCTCAACTATCAATCGGTTGAACATCGATGAAGATTATTCTTTCTCTTATGAACGATATGACATATGTTTTTTGACTGCGCCGCGGAAAAATGGTAAAATCTGTCCGAAAAAACACTTGGAGCTTTCTATGGCAGACGACTTTAAGCAACTTCCTTCGACGGTGAAAATATATGAGACGGACGGGCTCACGCTCGATTTTGACGCCAATGTCATCCGCTGCGCCCCTTACAAGGGCGGTTTTGGCGTTGTGCTTGACAGGACGGCCTTCTTTCCGGGAGGCGGCGGTCAGGAGTGCGACACGGGGGAGATTGGCGGTGTGCGCGTGAGTGCGGCGGAGAGCATTGGCGATGTCGTCGTGCACGTTGCGGAGGCGGCGGTCGGCGTCGGGCCTTGTTTTTGCAGGGTTGACGCGGCGGAGCGCATGAGGCGCATGGAGCACCACACGGGCGAGCACATTTTTTCGGGCACGGTGCACAGGCATTTCGGCCTTGAGAATGTGGGTTTTCACCTTGGCAGTGAATATGTGACGATCGATACGTCCGGGCCGCTCACGGCGGAGCAGCTTGCCGAGGCTGAGAGACTCGCCAATGAAGCCATCCGCAAAGACGACCCCATTGAGATTCTTTTTCCGACCGACGAGGAGCTGAAAAGCATTGAATACAGGAGCAAGAAGGAACTTTCGGGGCAGGTCAGGATCGTAAAAATAGGCGAAACTGACACTTGCGCCTGCTGCGCTCCCCACCTCAGGACCACCGGTCAGGTCGGCGCCATAACAATCATATCGGCAATGCCCTACAAGGGCGGTATGAGGCTTTTTATGCTTGCCGGCAATGAAGCAATAAAAGAGCTTAGGCGCCGCCAAAACTCGCTGAAACTCTGCGGAGAGATGCTCTCGGCAAAGCCTAACGAGGTCCCGGACGCCCTGGCACGCCTCAAGGAGGCCTACGAGGATTCGCTGCGCGAGCGGACGGGCCTGATTTTTGAGCTTTGCGAGATGAAGCTTGCGGCCCAGGAGGCGCGGCGCGACTTCAGGCTGCTTGTCTACGAGAAGGCAGACGCGAAAATCGCCAATAAGCTTGGCGATAAATACTGCAGGGATGTTCTGTTTTTCCTTGCCGTTTTCGGCAGCGCCAATGCGCTTCGCTACGTTATGAAATCTGAAAAGCTGGACCTTGCGTCCTGCGCGCCTGTCGTCAACGAGATTCTGAAGGGCCGCGGAGGCGGTAAAAAAGGCGAAATCAGCGGTTCCCTCTCAGTTCCTGTCTGCGAGCTTGAGTCCTGCGCCGCCTTGATATATGAGAAACTGAAACAGTAAATTAGTTATTTATGAAGCAGGTTTTTTCGACGCAAGTTCGCCGGAAAACTCTTTGGACAGAAGGTACACACAGTATTGGTTTAAGCTGATTCCCTCTTCCTTTGCATTCTCTGAGAGAAGCCTGTGGAGTGTCTTCGGAATTCTCAATTTAAACTGTCCTGAATAATGCATGCTTGCAGAAGGCTCCGGAATCTCGACACCGCTCTCAATTGCGGCTTCAAGCCAGGCCTTTTTTGCGTCGAGGGCATTTTTTACGGCCTGTTCAACTGTTTCCCCACAGGTTACACACCCGGGAAGTTCCGGAAAAGAGGCCGCAAAACTGCCCTCCGCATAATCCTCAACTATTTCCATTTTGTAAGGCATTTTCATGTACTCATCTATTGTTTTCACTGTCCTCACCGCTTTCAATTATTGCCTTGACCAGTTTGACATATAACTCCACCATTCCGGATTATAATTCAACACCATATATGGTGTCAACGTGTTTCTTTTGAAGCGTCGGTGTCAAGTTTCGACGGAGAAGTGACAATTTTTCTTGGCTTGTCACTCTCTGAAAGATCTTCCAATAATCCCTTCATAACCC
>CACZNV010000115.1 GCA_902782645.1 uncultured Ruminococcus sp.
GTTTTCAATGTCCGTAACGCCCCCGTTTTTGAGGCGCCCGACAATAATACCACTATCGAATAATCGTGTCAAGCACTTTTTTCAAAATTTTTAGAAAATTTGCAAGAATTTGAGGAAGGGCAAATCTGTCGGAAATGTAGGGAAATATTGGCGATAACGGCGGGTTTTGGGCGCGGAGGCGGCGAAAAAATAACTAATAAAACAACAAAAACGCTTCCGGCAGGTTTCGCGGGGATGCGGCTGCGCAGAAGCGTTGGGGCTTGGCTAGTTAATAAGGTTATTAAAATAATTAAGGCTGCCGGGGGACGCCTTGGCGGCAAGAGGGCTCGCACGGGTCAGACGGCGTGGTAGAGCTTCTTTGTCTGGTAGGCGGGCTCGCAGGTTATGCGGACGCCAAGCTTTGAGAAGACGTTCTCGTCAACGTGGGACAGGATGACCGAGGCGTGGGCGTCGCAGTTTTTCAGCTGCGGGAGCATTTCGAAGGCCTTGGCGGCGTCCTTGTTAGTGATGGCGCTGAAGGAGAGCGCAATCAGGATCTCGTCGGTGTGGAGGCGGGGGTTGTGGTTGCCCATGTACTTGATTTTCAGCTCCTGAATGGGGCCTATGACCTCCGGGGGAATGAGCTTTTTGTCGTGGTCTATACCCGCCAATGTCTTGATGGCGTTTATCAGGGCCGCTGCAGAGGCGCCGAGAAGCGGCGAGGTCTTTCCGGTTACGATTTGACCGTCGGGAAGCTCGATGGCGACTGCGGGGCCGTTGGTTTCATTGGCGCGTTGAACCGCTGCGGGCACAACTTTTCGGTCGGAAACTGCGATTCCGGTCCTTGCCATGAGGGCGTCGATTTTTTCCAGTTCGTTGGTGTTTGCAAAGCCCTGCTTGACGGCGCATTTTGCCTTGAGTTCACGGCGGATGATTTCGTCCTTGGCGGCTTTGACCACAATGTCGTTGTTTGTGATGCAGTATCCCGCCATGTTGACGCCCATATCCGTGGGGCTCTTGTAGGGCGACTCGCCGCTGATGCGCTTCAGCATTGCGTTGAGAACCGGGAATATCTCAATGTCGCGGTTGTAGTTCACGCAGACCTGCTGGTAGGCCTCGAGATGGAAGGGGTCAATCATGTTTATGTCGTTGAGGTCTGCGGTTGCGGCCTCGTAGGCGATGTTGACGGGGTGGTTGAGGGGCAGATTCCAGATGGGGAAGGTCTCAAACTTCGCATAGCCCGCCTTGACGCCCCGCTTGTGCTCTCCGTAGAGCTGGGAGAGGCAGACAGCCATCTTTCCTGAGCCGGGACCCGGCGCGGTGACGATTACAAGCCTTCTTGTGGTTTCCACAAACTCGTTCTTTCCGAAGCCTTCATCGCTGACAATGAAATTGGTGTTGTTGGGGTAGCCCTCGATGGGGTAGTGCTTGTAAACTTTGACGCCAAGGGATCTCAGGCGCTCCATGAATTTATCAGCGTGGGGCTCGCCGGCATAGCGGGTGATGACCACACCGCCAACGTAAAGACCCACCTCTCTTGTGGCGTCGATAAGTCTCAACACGTCAAGATCGTAGGAGATGTTGTAGTCTCCCCGTTTTTTGCTCTTTTCGATGGCGTCGGCATTGATGGCAATGACGACCTCCGCATCCTCTTTGAGGCTCAAAAGCATTTTTATCTTGGAATCCGGCATGAATCCGGGCAAAACACGTGATGCGTGAAAATCATCAAAAAGCTTTCCGCCAAACTCTAAGTAGAGCTTACTTCCGAACATGTTAATGCGTTCGCGGATCTTCCCGCTCTGCAGCTCTACATACTTATCATTATCAAAACCGATTCTCATTAATCCGCCTCCACATCTGTTCCTTTTTGTCGGGGTTTAGATATTTCCACGGAAGAATATTTTAACTTAAACGGGAGCTCTTTTCAATAGGGAACCCCGGGAAATCCCGCAACTATTTTGGGTTTTTCGGGACTCAAAAAGGGGGCTTGGCGGGTTGGTTGACGTAGGCTTAAAATGCAAAAATTCTTGATAAGGTCTCTGATAAGGTGTAAAATAAATACGTGTGGCAAAAAACGACCCGTTCGGAGGCACGCATGAAAAACAAGGTTTTCAACACAATACTTGGCGTCAATTCGGTGTTTCAGGCCATCTCCTGTCTCATTACGCCGATTGCCATTGGCGGTGTGGTCGCCTGGCTTCTGACCGCCAATAACGTGGTTGGGCCCTGGATTTACGTGGTGCTGATAACGGCCGGTGTCCTGGTGGGCCTCGTCTCCATGATCACTTTTCTGTGGAGATATGCCGAAACCGCCAAGGCGATGCGCGAGGCGGAGGAATTGCAGGACGAAGATACAGCCCGCGACTATTCCCCGGAGAGGAAAAGGCCCGATGAACGATAACTACCGCAAAACTCTTTTGCTCCAGCTCATCCCCATGATTGCGGGCATCCTCGTTGTTCCCGGAGGGGTCATTGGCGGGTTCGCGCTGTTCAACAAGTTTCGCTGGACCGTAATTACTGCCGCATTTTTAGGTGCAATCATCGCTTTTCTCTACCAGCTGCTGCTCATCATTTCCATTGGCAAAGTCTTCGACAGCGCCGCCAAAGAACGGGGCTCCGGAGAGATGTCGGAGGAAGAGATTGCCGAGTTCAAGGAGAAGTACAAAAAGAGGGTGAGCAACGCCGCAAAGGTCTCGTATATTCTGAGGCTGCCGCTCCTTGGCGTGTCCGCGCTGTGCGTTTTTCTGATTCCGTCGGTATTCAACGCCATCGCATTTGTCATTGCCCTCATCACGGAGCATCTGCTCATCATGGTCTCGGGCCTCCTGCTGAAAGGCAGGACGTGAGCCCCGGGACGCAAACATTAAAATCTGAAAGAAAGGAGAGACGGTACTGTGGACGGTAAGAGTTTAAGTCAGGGCGCAAAAGTCTATTTCAGGATAAACCTCTTTAACGGCGCTGTTCCCATCGACATCACACAGACCACCGTGTCTCTCTTTGTCGTTACCGTTATTGTCGTAATTATAGGCATTTGGCTGGGGCGCAACCTCACGAAGAAGCCGAGCCGCAGGCAGGCCCTGGTGGAAAAAATCGTGATGACCCTTTACAATCTTGTGGAGTCCACCATGGGCAAACACAACCTTAAGTACGCGCCCTACGTCGGAACCATTTTCATCTCATCCCTTTTCGGAACATTGATAGGACTCACCAAGGTCTTCCGCTCCACCACGGCGGACATGATGGTCATCATGGGCTGGTCCCTTTTGACCTCCTTCCTCTGCTGGTTTGAAGGCATCCGCAACAAGGGTTTCTTCGGATGGCTGAAGAGCTATGCGGAGCCGGTGGCTTTCATCGCCCCCATCAATATTGTCAGCGAAGTGGCGCAGCCTCTTGCCATGACATTCCGTCATTTCGGCAACATTGCCGGCGGCGGCGTGCTTATGTCCATCGTTTACGCCGCCTTGGCGTCTCTTTCGGGTCTGCTTTTCAAGGCGGTCCCCGCATCCATCGCATCGGCAATGCCCCCTGTGTTCCAGGTCGGTATTCCCGCGGTGCTTTCCCTCTATTTTGACCTGTTTTCGGGTCTTATGCAGGCGTTTGTTTTCTCGCTGCTCACAATGGTTTACATTGCCCAGGCAAATCCGGCACCTGTACCGGCGGCCGCCGGAGCAAAGGCCAAAAAGAGCAAAATGAAAAAAGAGAAAAAAGCAGCCGCATTAAAATCGCAAACATCGCCTAAGCCAAGCTCGGATCCTGCGGATTCAGGCCGGTCTCAGGCAAAGTCTCAGGCAAACTTATAAAATATGGAGGTACATTATGAATCTACTAGTTGCAAAAGCACTTGGCGCCGCATTCGTTATGGGAATCGGTTCAATCGCTCCCGCTCTCGGTGAAGGCAACGCAGTTGCAAAAGCTCTTGAGGGTATTGCACGTCAGCCGGAAGCCTCTTCCGACCTTCGTACAACCATGATCCTCGGCTGTGCTATCACAGAGAGTACCGGTATCTACTCGCTGGTTATCGCGCTGCTCATCCTCTTCGCACTTTAATCCGGAATCCCGGTCCATCCGTGTTTTCGGGTTTTTGAGAGGTCTGCGGTTTCCCGCAGCGGCCGGCGGCCGTTCACGAAAGAAGCATTACTATGAATTGGTTTGTAGTTTTTACGGATAAGTTCGAATCGTTTATCGGCGTGAATTTCTGGACAATGTTATTCGCGTGGATAAACATACTTATCATGTTCCTTATTCTCCGGAAATTTCTTTTCAAACCCGTCAAGAAAATGATCGACGCGCGCCAGAAGGAAGTTGACGACATGTACGCCAACGCTGAAGAAGCGACAAAGGCCGCGGACGAAATGAAGACGGACTATGAACAGAAACTCGCCAAGGCAACCGAGGAGAGCGAGCAGATCATCAAAGATGCCGTCCGCAAAGCTCAGCTTCGGGAGGAGTCGATGATAAAGGAGGCCGAAGGAAAGGCGTCCCGCATCCTTGCCCGGGCAGAGGAGCAGATCGAGCTGGAGAAGAACCAGGCGATAAACGACATCAAGAACGAGGTTTCCGGCATTGCCGTGGAGCTTGCCTCC
Organism: uncultured Ruminococcus sp.; assembly: GCA_902782645.1. Lineage (GTDB taxonomy): Bacteria > Bacillota > Clostridia > UBA1212 > UBA1212 > UBA1212. Next base: position 4,563 of record CACZNV010000115.1, read on the forward strand.
GCCATCATTGCAAGGGATGTCAGCGAGAAGGAACACGAGAGATTCATTGACGAATTTATCGACAATTTAGACAAAAACAACCATTAACAAATCTTTTTTGACCAATGCGGTTTCCGCGGCGGGAGGTGTATCGTTATGGCAGACGCAATCGAATACGGAAAAGCGCTTTTGATGCTGGCTGCCTCTGAGGGCAGCGCAGAAAAGATTCTTGAGGACCTTTCGGTCGTAAAGAGCGCCGTTGCCGCCAATCCAAAATACACCGATCTTGCGGACACCCCCGCTCTCCCCTCGAAGGTGAGAGTTGGTCTCATTGGCGATGCTTTTTCCGGTATTGACCAAAACGCCCTGAATCTGCTGAAGATACTGTGCGAAAAGAAAGAGTTTTACAAGATCACGGCCATTGCCGACAGCTATGAACGCCTCTACGACGAATCCGTCGGAAGGCTCCGCGTCACTGCAGTCACCGCCGTGCCCCTCTCGGAGAAACAGAGCGCCGCTCTCTCCGAAAAACTCGCCAAAAAAACCGGTAAAACCATAATTCTCAAAAACATTGTGGATCCGTCAGTCCTTGGCGGTGTGAAAATGCGGTATGAAGGAGTTCAGCTTGACGGAACACTCCGTGCAAACCTCCTTTCACTGGAAAAATCGCTGGCGGAGCTGAAGCTTTGAAGCCCCGGCCGGCACAACAATCCTCTTAAGGAATAAATTGGTGCTTTCTATGAAATCTCGCATTGACGATATCAGTAAAATCATAAGAGATCAGATCAGGAACTACTCCCAGACTGTGGAGCAGGACGAAATCGGCTACGTCATTTCAGTCGGCGACGGTATTTCGAAGATTCACGGACTTGACAAGTGCAAGGCCAATGAGCTTCTGGAATTCTCCAACGGCTCCTTCGGCATGGCCCTGAACCTTGAAGAAAAGCTGGTTAGCGCTGTTCTTCTCGGAAGCGACGTGGGCATCGCGGAGGGAAGCGTTGTAAAGCGCACCGGCCGTGTCGTATCCGTCCCCGTGGGAGAGACCACCATCGGACGTGTCTTGAACGCCCTGGGTCAGCCCATAGACGGCAAGGGTCCCTTAGAGCCTGTTGCCTACAACCCCGTTGAGCGCAAAGCTTACGGAATTATAGAGAGAAAATCGGTTTCCGTCCCTCTCCAGACAGGCATCAAGGCCATCGACTCCATGATACCCATCGGACGGGGCCAGCGCGAGCTTATCATTGGCGACCGCCAGACGGGAAAAACCGTCATTGCCACGGACACAATCATAAATCAACGGGGCAAGGACGTGATCTGCGTCTACGTGGCCATCGGACAGAAGCAGTCCACAGTCGCCAATGTGGTTGAAACCCTCACAAGGAACGGGGCAATGGATTACACGGTGGTTGTTTCGGCCTCCGCTTCTGAATCTGCTCCGCTTCAGTACATTGCGCCCTATGCGGGATGTACCATTGGCGAGTACTTCATGGACAAGGGAAAGGACGTGCTCATCGTTTACGACGACCTTTCCAAGCACGCAGTTGCATACAGGGCACTTTCACTTCTCATCAGAAGGCCCCCCGGACGTGAAGCCTACCCCGGCGACGTATTTTACCTCCATTCAAGACTTCTTGAACGCGCCGCCAGGCTTGCTCCCGAATACGGCGGCGGCTCCATGACAGCCCTTCCTATAATTGAAACTCAGGCGGGAGACGTTTCCGCTTACATACCCACCAATGTTATTTCCATAACCGACGGCCAGATATTCCTTGAGACCGAGCTTTTCCACGAAGGCATCATGCCCGCCGTGAACCCCGGTATTTCGGTTTCCCGTGTTGGCGGCGCCGCTCAGACAAAGGCGATGAAGAAGGTTTCAGGAAGAATGAAGCTTCTCTACTCCCAGTACAGAGAGCTGGCAGGCTTCGCCCAGTTCGGTTCCGACCTTGACGACGACACCACGGCAAGGCTCGAGCAGGGAAAACGCATCGTGGAGGTGCTGAAGCAGGGCCGGAACCAGCCTGTCGCCACGGAGCTTCAGGTGGCCATCATCTATGCGGTGGTCAACAACCTTTTGAAGGACATTCCCGTTGAAGATATCCACAGGTTTGAGGAGGATCTGTTTGAGTCTCTCGTCGCCACCCACGACGAGCTGCTGAAGACAATCCGCGAGACGGGTAAGCTTGGCGATGAGGAAGAGAAAGAGCTTGCGGAAGCCATCAATTCTCTTAAAGACGATTTTCTCGGAAAAATAGCCGAGTAATGACACCGCCAATAAAGCCGGTTGTCATCAGTTCTCTTTCGCAGCTTGCGTAAAGAGTCAAATAACTTGATTATTGAACTATTTTTGTGACTATCGTTACGAAAGGAGGCGCGTAAATGGGTTCGGCATCACTGCTTGAAATTAAGAGAAGCATAAAGAGCGTGCAAAGCACTATGCAAATAACCAAGGCGATGGAACTCGTTGCGACCTCAAAATTACGCAGGGCCAAGGAGAGGGCGGAACAGACCAGACCCTACCACAAGGCTCTTTCAGAGGCAATCGATAGGATCCGCAGCTACGAAGCCACCACGGGCTCTGTTTTTGCGGAGCAGCGCAAGGACCCGAAGACCTGCATTATAGTGGTTGCCGGCGACAGGGGTCTTGCCGGCGGCTTTAACAACAACGTGTTCAGGCTGGCCGCCTCTATTGCCGAAAAAGAAGGGGGAAACTGCTGTTACCTTCCCATCGGGAAAAAGGCCGTGGAGCGCTTCACATACGAGAAGAAGGAGATACTTACCGACAGTTTTGTGAACGTGAGCAGCTTTGGCGTCAGCAAGTCCATAGCTCTCGGCAACACCTTGGCGGATTATTTTCTGAAGGGTACCATCGACAAGGCGGTCATCGTGTACACCGAATTCGTATCGATGCTCTCCCAGGTTCCCACTTCAAGCACCCTGCTTCCCCTTTCGCCACTTGAAAACACCGCTTCCGGGGAGAATGAGTCCTCTTTTTCGGACGAACCCCTCTACGAAAGCTCCCCTGACGAGATGCTGAAGCGCATCGTGCCCAGTTACCTTGGCGGGTCCATATACATCGCCCTTTGCGAATCCTTCGCAGCAGAGTGCGGTGCAAGGCGTACGGCCATGAACTCCGCCAACAAAAACGCCGAAGAGATGCTGAACAACCTCTCCCTCGGTTTCAACAGGGCAAGGCAGGCGGTTATCACCCAGGAAATCACCGAAATTGTGTCGGGAGCGGACGCTCTTTAAACCCCGGACACATTCGATTTATAAACACGACTGAATCCTTACGGAAAGGAATCGTAAAATGGAAAAGCACATCGGAAAAGTTGTTCAGATAATCGGACCGGTACTTGACATCCGTTTTGACAACGGTGATCTGCCGGATCTTTTGAACGCCATCGAGATCAACCATGAAGGCAAGAAAATCGTCTGCGAAGTTGCGCAGCAGCTTGGCGATGATGTGGTAAGATGCATCGCAATGTCCTCCACCGACGGCATGTCAAGAGGCGAAGAGGCCGTGGATACGGGCGCCGGAATAAGCGTGCCTGTGGGAAAAGAGACTCTCGGAAGAATCTTCAACCTTCTCGGCGAGCCTGTGGACAACGGTCCCGAAGTTGCTGCAGCCGAGCGCTGGCCCATCCACAGGGACCCGCCAAGCTATTCTGAGCAGGATGCCACCACTGAGATTCTGGAGACGGGAATCAAGGTTGTGGACCTTATTGCCCCCTACGCAAAAGGCGGAAAAATAGGTCTTTTCGGCGGTGCGGGCGTCGGCAAGACGGTCCTCATCATGGAGTTTATCAACAACATCGCCAAGCAGCACGGCGGCATCTCGGTCTTCACAGGCGTTGGCGAGCGCACCAGAGAGGGCAACGACCTCTACTACGAGATGAAGGAGTCCGGAGTTCTCTCCAAGACCGCCCTCGTTTACGGTCAGATGAACGAGCCTCCGGGAGCCAGAATGCGCGTCGGTCTTTCGGGTCTTACTATGGCGGAATATTTCCGGGACAGAGAAGGCCAGGACGTGCTCCTTTTCATTGACAATATATTCAGATTTACCCAGGCGGGCTCCGAAGTTTCGGCTCTCCTCGGAAGAATGCCCTCAGCCGTAGGCTACCAGCCCACCCTCGCCACCGAAATGGGCGAGCTCCAGGAGCGCATCACCTCCACAAAACGGGGTTCCATCACATCCGTTCAGGCCGTTTACGTCCCTGCGGACGACCTCACCGACCCCGCGCCGGCCACCACCTTTGCCCACCTTGACGCCACCACGGTTCTTTCAAGAAGCATCGCCTCCCTCGGCATCTATCCGGCAGTGGACCCCCTGGACTCAACGTCAAGGATCCTCTCCCCCGACATCGTGGGCATCGAGCACTACGAAATCGCCAAGGGAGTCCAGAAAATCCTCCAGCGTTACAAGGAACTTCAGGACATCATAGCCATCATGGGTATGGACGAGCTCTCCGAAGAGGACAAAATCACCGTCAGCAGAGCCCGTAAGATTCAGAGATTCCTCTCCCAGCCCTTCTTCGTTGCCGAGCAGTTCACCGGCATCCAGGGCCGCTACGTACCCCTCAAGGAAACCCTCAGGGGCTTCCGCGAGATCCTCGAAGGCAAACACGACAACCTGCCGGAATCCGCCTTCCTCTTCGCCGGAACCATCGACGAAGTTGTGGAAAAGGCAAAGGCCCTTGGCGTCAAAGAGTGATTTTTTCTCTAAAACTAGGAAAGGAGGCCCGTGACCTTACATGAATACGTTTCACCTTGAAGTTGTGGCCCCCGACTGCACTCCTTTCTGCGGCGAGGCTGAGAGGCTCCTGGTAAAAACCACGGAGGGCTACATCGAGATTCTCAGCAACCACACCGATTACCTTGCCACGGTGGACACCGGAAAAGCCAAAATTACCGTCAACGGAAAGGCCCGGGTCGCCTCAGTCTCCGGCTGTTTTCTCTCCGTTAAGAAGAACAACGTGAAGCTTGTGGTAAACACCTTTGAGTTTGCCGATGAAATCGACCTGAACCGTGCGCTGCGGGCAAAAGAGATCGCCGAGCAGATGATAAAAGAGGCCTCGGACAAGGAATCCATGGCCAAGGCCCAGGCAAAACTTATGCGAGCGATCGCCAGGATATCTGTTGCTAAAAACAAATAGGCTTTTGGGCTCTTTACTGAGTTTATACAAGGCGCGCCGCAAAGGACTGTTTCCTGCGGCGCGCCTTTTCCTATATTTAGGTGTATTTCGGCAGATTCTGTCAGATGAGCTCCTCGTCGGCAAACTGTATCCCGAGACCGGCGTATTCGGTTTTGAAGCGATTGATTTGATTGGCGGCATCGAGGATTGCCTCAGGTCTGTGGGCGTCAATTCCGAAAATTGTCTTGACGCCTATTTTTCCGGCCACCTCCCAGAAATCTTTCCGCGGATAGTGGCGCCCTTCGGTGTAGCCGAGAAGATTCACTTCCAAGGGAACGTTGTTCTTTTTTGCCGCAGCACAGATTCTTTCGGCCTGCTGCATGTAAAAATCCCTGTCACCGTGGAAAATGAATATGTCCGGGTGGGCGATGTAGAGAAACTTCCCGCTTTCGATGCACTCGATTATAAGCGAGGTGTAATCCTCAAGCTCTTTGTTTGTGGCGTCCGGATGCCCTGCGGCGTGAAAAGTACCTGGCTCGTATTCCTCGCCGGAGAAATGCTGGCCAAGGATCATATACTGAACCCCGGAATCCCGCAAAAACCTCTCTGTACGTGCAAAACTTTTCGGATAGTACTCAATCTCCACACCCGTTACAAGACGGATCTGCCCCTTAAATTCTTGTCTCAGGGACTCCACGGAGGAGACGTAGCCGTCAAGCAGCTCCGGCCGCATCCGGAAAGATGAATAGTAATTTCCCGCATCCTCGTGAAAGAGATAGGGGCTGTGGTCAGAAAAGCCAAGGACCTTGATGCCCGCCTTGACGGCAGCCTCAACGTATTCGCGGTCTTCCCCCAGCGCATGGTTGCAGCGCTTTGTGTGCGTGTGGTAGTTGTATATCATTATTTGCCTATATTTGCCTGAATTTTATTTCTCCGCCATCATCTTGGCAGCACCACGCCTGCGTTAAATGCGGCGATGCCGGGGCCCACCTGGGCGTCGATATATTCCTTGGCGGCAGTGGCGTGAGTCACACCGAAAGAGGTGTTCAGGAGCCCGTACTGCGCATTTGCCTCATCGCTTTCCAGGGCCTTCCTCAGCGGAATTATGTTGGTGATGATACGCGCGTTCTGAGAATATCTGTGGCTCCAGAGGGGCTCGTAATCCGCGCTGATCACCAGGGCCTCGCCCGTTGAATACTTTCTGATTGTGAGTTTGGCCATCAGCTCGTTCTCCGTGAGCCAGGCGTAGTCGTAATTCTCCTGGAAAGTGGTGCGGTTCTGGGCGCTGGCGAAATTGCCAAGAGAATAGAAGCAGATCATCCGGTTGCGTCCGTCGTATGAAACGTAGGTGTCAACGGGCTGGACCACGTGGGGATGCATGCCTATCAGGGCGTTCACGCCAATGTTGCACAGGTTCTGCGCAATATCCCGCTGCTCATTGTTCGCCTGCTCTTTGTACTCCTCGCCCCAGTGGATAAACACTATGATCACATCCGCTCCGTCAGCCTTTAATTCGGTTGTTCTGCTGCGAACCTCGTCATAGAAGCTGTCGAGTCTTGAGGAGTGGAAGGAATCAATAAGCGGGACGTCTCCGCTGTCCACGGGTATGCCGTTCAGGTATTTTTTGGTGGCGTCGCCCTGAGAGGAGCCCGACTCGTATGTGTAGTTCAAAAAGCCTATTTTGACGCCTTTTACATCATAGACGCCGTAGCTCTTTTCGCTTTCGGAGGTTCTGGTGCCGTAGACGGTCAGATCATTGTCCTTCATGACCTGCTGGGTGCGCATAAAACCGTTGTGCCCCTTGTCGTAGGTGTGGTTGTTTGCGTAGAGAGACACCTTGAAGCCGCTGTTACGCATTGTCGTCAGTATATTGTCGGGAGCGTTGAAGGAGGGGTAGGCGCTGTAGCCTACATCCTCGCCTGCGCAGGTGTCCTCAAAATTGAAAACCGCAAGATCAGCCCCCTCCGCAATGTCTTTTACATACTGAGTTATCTCGGAAAAGTCGTATTCGCCCTTGCCGTAGGCCTTTGCGCTCTGCCACATTGACGTGTAAATGATCACATCGCCAACGGCCGCCAGGTTTATGTCCGAAAATGTCACAGGCTCCGGCGTTGGCGTCTCCCCGGGAGTGGGCTCCGGCGTTTCGGCGGCCTCGGGGGTCTCCGTTGGCGTCTCAGTCTCCGTTGCCTCCGGCGTCGCGGTTTCAATAATTGCCGTCGGATCCGGTACAGGCGTCTTCACCGGCTTCTTTTCCGCTTTGAAACTGGTGTGAATTCCGTTGAGAACAATATACAGGAAGAAGCCGACAACGGCCGCCGCCATCACGCAAATCAGTATCCAAAGTATTATTTTAAACTTTCTTGCCTTGCTCATTTTTTCCTATTTTACCGCCAATTCTTACTTAAGCCGCTTCTTTTTCCACATGTCTCAGCTCAATTATGGAAACCTCCGGATGGCTGAAAAACCTGAATCCGGATTCTACGCCGAGACCGCCGCTTATATAATTGTACCGCCCCGCATCGTCCACGCTGAGCCCTTTGAGAGATTTCTCCTGGGGGAACCAGCCCTCATCCTCCGAAAACAGCGCTCCGAACACGGGCAGCCTGTACTGACCGCCAAGGGTATGCCCCGAAATGCACAGATCGTAATCGATCTCGGTTATCATCCGCTTGTTGACGTCCTTAAGATGCCTCGTCACGTTGTAGTTTATGGGCTTGTGGGTCACGCAGATGCTGAAATCGTTGTCCTGGTCAAAATCCAGCTTGTTCATCAGCTCTTTTTCGTACTTAATACCTGTGAGATAGATGGAGTCACCCGCTTCATTGGTGATTTTCTGGGCGGGATACACGAACTTGACGCCGCAGTCCTCAAAATACTCCATCACAGCCGTCTTTTCAGGGGGAATTATGCACATCTTCCACTTGTCGCTGTTCTTGCTCACATTCTCGGGCTTGTAGTCGCAGTCGCCAAGGATATAGTACATTGGAACCCCTTCCCTGATGCAGGCCGCCAGGTCCCTGATAAAATACTCCACGTCCTCCTGCCTGCCCGCGTAATCGCCTGTGAACAGAACCAGGTCGTAATCAAGCTTTGCAAGCATTTTCTTGAGATCCGCCTGCCTGTCGCCGTACTCCGCGCCGTGAAGGTCGCTTATCTGAAGTATCTTGAACCCGTCAAAGGACGCGGGAAGCTGCTCGCTTTTCACAACAGCCCTTGAAACAACCGGCTTTGCGCCGTACCTGAGACCCACAACGGCAAACACAATGAGTAATGTCAGGATGACGCCAATAATAACAAGGGGCACAATGGGCCTTTTCTTCTTTTCCTCGATGAAAAAGCTGTCCTTTGTGCTGCGCGAGATATACCGGCTGTCCTTCAGTTTTTTCATTGGCGTTGCTCCCGATCCGAAATGCGCATTTTTTTGGTGCTTTTTGGTGCCTTGCCGGCGCCTGCCCCGGGGTTTCCGGCGGCAGGCGCTTTGGCTTATTATACCCTTTTTCGGCCTTCTTCTTCAACACTGTTGTGCCGTGAAAAAGGCGCCCGCGGCCCCGGGGGAGTTGGGGCCGCGGGCGGGCTGCATTGGCGGTTTCGGCGGTATTTCCCTATAAAATTCTTTAAAATTTATTAAAAAAGGGGGTTGAAATGGGTCTGCCTTTTGTTGTAGAATTATCTCCCTTGTGGTCTTTGCTTGACACAAAGGGGTTTTGGGTTGTATACTTTCCCGAAGGCTGCAACCATTCACATTACAGGAGGTGTAATCGGAAATGATCAGACCATTCCAACCTAACACAAGACAGAGAAGTAAGGTTCACGGCTTCAGAGCAAGAATGTCCACCGCTAACGGCAGAAAGGTTCTTGCAAGAAGAAGAGCGAAGGGCAGAAAAGTTCTCTCCGCTTGATTTGCATACTCTCTCTCTGCGGACTCGCTTTGCCGACTGCCGACCGGCTGTAGTTTTCTTGGTTGATCCAAAGACATTTAAGGTGGCAGGAATATGAAAGAAAGTTTTTCCGTAAAAAATCACTACGAGTTCCGGCGGGCCTACAACAAGGGTACCCGGAAAGGCGGCCGCTATATGGTCGTTAACGTAACAAAATCCTCTCACGAAGAGTCCAGACTGGGAATCTCCGTGAGCAGGAAATTCGGAAACAGCGTACAGAGAAACCGTTTTAAGCGGCTTGTGCGCGAAAGTTTCCGGTCCGTTCGCAGTGATCTGTCCGGCAAATACGATATCATAGTCACGGCCCGGTATTCCGAGCGTGCGGCTGCGAATCCCCAGCGTAAATTGCGTGCTGTATATGTACCTTCTTCTTCCGAGGTTCACCGTGAGTTTGTACGGATATTGAGAACACTCGGAGTTTTGGCATATAAAAGCGACATTTCGGGCTCCGAAAACTCCCCCGGAGAGGCTCCGGACAGGGTTTCGGACAAGGAACTGCAGGACAGCTGACACACTTTGGGCCATGAAAAAGTTTTTCTTGATGCTTTTGAACATTCCGAAGTCGGTTTTATTGGGGATTATACGGTTTTACCGCCGTTTCATCTCCCCTATGAAGCGTCCCTGCTGCCGTTTCTACCCCTCTTGTTCGCAATACGCAACCGACGCGATCAAAAAGCACGGAGCCGTAAAAGGTTCCGGCATGGCTGTTTGGCGTATTATGAGATGCAATCCGTTCGGAAAAGGCGGATACGATCCCGTAAAATAGCTTTTCGCAAACAAATTGCCGTCAGATAAGGCGGAGGCGCCCTGCCTGCGGCGATCTCTTTAACGAAAGGATTCTCGATGTTCAATTTCTTGCTACAACCGTTCGGTTTAATACTGCAGTACATCTACAAGTATCTGGCATTCGGAAACTACGGTATTGCAATTATCATCTTCACGCTGTTTGTGAAAATCTTGTTGTTCCCCCTCACTCTCAAACAGCAGCTTTCAACGATTAAGACTCAGGCCCTTCAGCCTGAACTTGCCGCACTGAAGAAAACCTACGGTAAAGACAACCAGGCACTGATGCAGGAGCAGCAGAAGCTCTACACAAAGTACGGCGTCAACCCGATGGCGGGCTGTCTTCCCACGCTTCTGATGTTCCCGGTAATCATTGTCGTCTACCAGATCATACGCGGACCTTTGACCTTTATTTCCGGGCTTTCTTCGGAAACACTGAAGGGTCTTTCAGAACTCGCCAAGGCAGGTAGCATCGGCACAGACGAGCTCAGCATGAACTCCTGGCTGCTTTCAGGCTCCGGCGTCCCCGATTCCGCAGCCCAGCTTCTTGGCAATTCCCCGCTGGTAAACATGCATTTTCTCGGTCTTGACCTGGGAATCGTTCCCACAAGAGCTTTTTCGTCTTCGTTCTGGACATATGCGCCGCTGCTTCTTATTCCTGTGCTGGTTCTCGTTTCCCAGTACATCGTTCAGTGGTACAGCTCTCCCACGAGAGGACAGAAGAAAGAAAAAGGTCAGAAAGACCCCACTCAGAGAGGCATGGGCCTCATGATGAAGATCATGCCGCTCATGACGTTTGTTATCGCGCTCATCACACCTGCAGCACTTGGTTTCTACTGGCTTGTGAGCAACCTGTTCACGCTCCTGCAGACATTCCTGATCAATACATTCTTTATCAAAAAGAATGAGAAAGAGGTATAATAATGGCAAGAACCACAATAAAAAAGGCCAAAACGGTCGAAGAAGCAATCTCTCTTGCATTGGAAGAACTCGAAATAGATATTGAAAGCGCAGATGTCGAGGTGCTCGGAAACGAAGATGATTTTTCCGTCGTCAAAGTGACCGAACACATTTCCGACGAAACCAAATTATCCGCTTTTCTCAAGGAAATCATGTCCTATCTTGGCGTTGAGGGAGAAATCGTATTCTCATATCCGGATGAAGAGACCATCAAGATCGACATCACCGGAAGCAACGTAAGCGGTGTAATCGGAAAGCGGGGAGACGTGCTTTACGCCATCTCTTATCTTTCCAATATTATCGTAAATAAAGACAAAAGTGCTTTCAAGAGAGTTATTGTCGACTGCGAAAATTACCGCACCACCAAGGAGAAAAAGCTCATCGATCTGGCAAACAGCACAGCAGCCCGCGTCTGCAAATACCGCAGGCCCATCCAGCTGCCGCCAATGCCCGCCGCAGAGCGCAGGATCATCCACACAGCCCTCCAGTCAAACCGCATGGTTGAGACCGAGAGCTTCGGCGTTGAGCCTCAGCGCTGCGTTGTGATCAGACTGAGACCGTACACAAAGGTAATCTGACCGTGATTCCCAGCGAAAATGACACCATTGCCGCAATTTCGACCCCTGTAGGCAACGGCGGCATCGCAATAATACGACTTAGCGGACAAGACGCGTTTACCATTGCTGACAAGATCCTTTGCGGAAGCAAGAGTGGCGTCTTGTCTGCTTTTGTGTCCGAAATGGAGGACCACACGGTTCGGCACGGCTATGTTTTTGACTTCTCGGGCAGCCGTCCGGAGCTCATTGACGAGTGCCTTGTGACCAAAATGACCGCCCCTCGCACTTATACCACGGAAAACACGGTGGAAATCAACTCCCACGGTGGCTATTCGGTGGTAAACAAGACCCTGGAGCTTCTTCTTAAGGCCGGTGCGAGAGCTGCGGAGCCTGGTGAGTTCACGAAGAGGGCTTTCCTTGGCGGCAGAATCGATCTTTCCAGCGCCGAAGCGGTCATGGATCTCATCAACGCCAAGACCGACAACAGCAGAAGGGCGGCCATTTCGGGACTTTCCGGGCGTATCGGACGGGAGATAACCGCCGTCTGCGACGCCATAACCTCAGCTATTGCGGCAATTGACGTCTCCATTGAGTATCCGGAGTACGAGTTCGACGAGGCTGTAGGAAAAGACGCCCTGGTCACCGTCGGGGACCAGATAAAAAGGCTTGAAGCCCTCAGCAGCACCTATTCTCAGGGAAAAATCGCCAAGGAGGGGGTCTCGGTGGTAATTGCCGGCAGCCCCAACGCGGGAAAATCCACCCTGATGAACCTATTCTGCGGTACCGACAGGTCCATCGTCACAAACGTGCCCGGTACCACGAGGGATCTCATCGAGGAGCAGATTCAGCTTTTCGGCTTCCCTGTGACCCTGACAGACACCGCAGGCATAAGGCAGACCTCAGATATTGTCGAAAAAATAGGTGTGGACAAGGCCATGGACGCAATCTCCGCAGCAGACCTTCTGCTTTACGTTGTTGACGCCCTTGAGCCTGTCGTTGAGGATTCGCTGCTTGGCGATGTGCCCGGGAGCCTTAAAAAGATATTCATTATAAATAAGACCGACGCAAGAGAGGACGTGGCGGCTGTGAGAGCGCTGCTCCCTGAAGATGCGGCGGTGGTGGAAATGTCCGCGCTTACCGGCAGCGGCTCCGGGGAGCTGTTTCAGGCCATTAAGGACACCCTTCTGCTGGGTAGCTTTGACTTCACCAACGAGGCAGTCATCACTTCAAAGAGACACAAGCAGCTCATTGACGAGGCCTGCGATCTTTTAAGGCTTTGCGTTAAGAGCAACGAGGACGGAATGCCCCTCGACTTTGTGGCGGAGGACCTGAGACTTGCCGCGGACAAGCTTTGCGAGATTCTCGGGAAGAATATTTCCGAGGATGTCATTAACAATATTTTTCAGCATTTTTGCGTTGGAAAATAGTTTTTCACAAACTTCTTTACAAAAATAATTATTCGAGGTAATTATGGGATTTTATGCGGGCGAATATGATATTTGCGTGGTAGGTGCCGGGCACGCCGGAGCTGAGGCCGCTCATGCGGCTGCAAAGCTGGGCTTTCGCACGGTTATTTTTGCGATCAATCTTGACAGCATCGGCAACATGCCCTGCAACCCCAGCATTGGCGGCACTTCAAAGGGGCAGCTGGTGAGGGAGATTGATGCCCTTGGCGGTATCATGGGAAAGATGGCGGACAGAGCCACCATTCAGTCTAAAATTCTCAACAGGGCAAAGGGGCCCGCGGTTTACTCTCTGCGCGCCCAAATTGACCGCAGGCGCTACCAGACTTTGATGAAGCACGAGCTTGAGCTCACGGAAAACCTTGACGTCAAGCAGGGCGAAATCGTCAACATTCTCTGCGAAAAGGGTGAAGGGGACTCAGTTCCCCACGTTACCGGGGTTGTGACTCACACCGGGGCCGCCTACAGATGCAGGGCGGTGGTTCTTTGCACAGGTACCTATCTTAAGGGAAAAATTATCATTGGCGACGTCAATTATCCCGGCGGTCCTGACGGGCTTTTCCCCGCAAACAGTCTCACGGCAAGGCTGGCCGAGCTGGGCTTTACCATTTTGAGGCTCAAAACCGGCACACCGGCAAGGGTTCTCCGCAAGAGCATCGACTTTTCCACCATGATACCCCAGCCCGGAGACGAGATTCCGACTCCTTTTTCCTACGAAACCGAGTCTTTCGCCGTGGACGAGATTCCCGTGTACCTCACCCACACCACACCTGAAACAAAAGAGATTATCACGAGCAACATCCACCGCTCGCCGCTCTTCAACGGCTCCATCGAAGGTGTAGGACCCAGATACTGTCCCTCCATCGAGGACAAAATCATGCGTTTTTCCGATAAAGAGCGTCACCAGACCTTCATCGAGCCCATGGGCCGGGACACCGAGGAGGTCTATCTTCAGGGGCTGTCATCAAGTCTTCCCGAGGATGTGCAGCTTTCCTTTATAAGATCCATTCCGGGCATGGAGAACGCCTCCGTTTCGAGGCCCGCCTACGCAATAGAGTACGACGCCATAGATGCCAGACAGCTGAAGCTCTCTCTTGAGTCAAGAATCGTGTCCGGTCTTTTCTGTGCGGGCCAGATTAACGGTTCCTCTGGCTACGAGGAGGCAGCCGCCCAGGGTCTCATTGCCGGTATCAACGCCGCCAATCTCCTCCGGGGCCATTCGCCGCTCATAGTAGGGCGGGACGAGGGTTATGTCGGCGTGCTCATTGATGACCTTGTCACTCTGGGGACAAAAGAGCCCTACAGAATGATGACCTCCCGTGCGGAATACAGGCTCCTTCTGAGGCACGACAACGCAGATCTGAGGCTCACCGAAAAGGGGTATGAAACAGGGCTTATCTCCGAAGAGAGATTTGCAAAATTCCTGCAAAAGAAGGCAAATATTGAGGCCGGCATCACCTATCTCGAGCAGGCCGTCGTGCCGCCCTCTCAAACCGTAAACGATTACCTTGCCGCCAAAAACAGCACGCCTCTCAAGACCGGCGTCACCATGGGCGACCTTTTGAGGAGGCCGGAGCTTGGCATATACGACATACTTGCATTGGCGGTGGAAAGCCGTGAGATTTCAGAGGATATTGACGTCGCCAATGTGATCAAAGCCTGTGCGGGAAAGGACGCCGCAGCCATGAGCTCCAACTTCACGTCATCTATTCTTGAAGAGATTGAAATCTCCGTTAAATACGCCGGTTACATCAAGCGTCAGGAGGCTCAAGTTCTCCAGTTTAAGAAACTGGAGTCCACAAAGCTCCCGGACAGCATCGACTACAAGAAGATTCCGACGCTAAGTCTTGAATCAAGAGAAAAACTTGCCGCCACAATGCCCGAATCCCTTGGCCAGGCAAGCAGAATCAGCGGAGTGACACCAAGCGATGTGGCCGCCCTTCTGGTTTATCTCAAAACACTGTAAATTACCCGCTAGGGAATCACTTTAAGAAAGGCGGTGCGTGCAAATGACTTCAAAAGAAGGATATGAACTGCTTAAAGCAGGGGCCTCGGAGCTGGGAATTGACGTCAACGAGAGCCAATGGGACTGCTTTTACGAATATATGACCCTCCTGAAGGACTGGAACACCCGTATGAACCTGACTTCCATCACGGAGGACGCCGCCATAATAACCAAGCACTTCGTGGATTCCCTCACTATAGCGCCTTATATAAAGGAGAGCCTTGAGGGAGGCGCCCCAAAAACCCTCTGCGACATAGGCACCGGTGCAGGTTTTCCCGGTATTCCTCTAAAAATAATGTTTCCGGAGCTGAAGGTGCTGCTGGTGGACTCCCTTAACAAGCGGCTGCTGTTCCTTGACGAGGTTATCGCAAGGCTGGGACTTCAAAAGGTTGAAACCGTGCACATGAGGGCGGAGGATTTCGGCAGAGACCCCCGTTTCCGGAACAAAACAGACTTTTCCACGGCAAGGGCGGTTGCTCCCATGAACGTGCTGCTGGAGCTCTGCACACCGGCGCTGAAACCTGGAGGCATCTTTCTGGCGATGAAAGGCGGCCGCGATGAAGGAGATTTTGCTGCGGCCGCAAAAAAACTGTCCGTAAGGCTTGAAAAGACCGACCGGATGACCATAACCACCGCTGAGGGAGGGCTTTCGGAGCAGACGGAGGCGGAACGAATCATTTACATATTCAAAAAAACATCGCCCACGGCTCCCATGTATCCCAGGAAAGCCGGAATGCCTTCAAAAAGTCCCCTTTAAAAAGGGGCTTTTTGTTGTTTAAACGCCTTGGCGGTGTTATAATTGACACAATCTAAATATATGGAGGTAAAATCTTTGTTAACAGACTTGATTTCGGATTTTTCCGGCAGCTTCGAAAAAGATTCACACACAGAGCTCCGGGCACAGACAAATAAGACTCGGAAAGCAAATCTTCTGAACGGCAACCTGACCTCAAATTCGAGGTCGGAGTCCTCAGGTGTCAGCGCAAGAGTTTATAAAAAGGGCTTCTACGGCTTTTCATCCGCAGCTGAATACACGGCTGAGTCCTGCCGCAATGTTCTTAACGCCGCCACCGCCAATGCAGACTACTTTGCATCCCACCTTTCATCGGCAAAACCGGATCTTCCGCCCCTTCCCGCAGGCTCGGTTAGGGTTCAGGAAGACATAACCGACCCGGAACAAAAGTACTACATCGACTTCATGCGGGAAATCGACAGCTATATCGCTAAAAAGTACCCCGATCTCTCCAGCCGCAGCATCACTGCCTACGCTGACTCCATGGAGAAGCTTCTTTGCGTTTCAAACGGCTATGATTCCCACTCAATCATGCCCAGAAGCTACATTTATGTGCAAATGACGGCGCCGGACAAGGACGGTCAGCCTGTGGAGTTTTTTAAGGTTATTGGCGATTTCGGCACCTTTGACAAAAATTTCAAGGATCCTGCGGCCCTGTTCCCTGCAATTGACAGCGCGTATAAGAGCCTTTGCGACAAAAAGCAGGCTGTTTATGCGGAAGCGGGCTTTAAAACCTGCATTTTGGCGCCATATATGACAGGAATGCTTGCCCATGAGGCTGTCGGACACACGGTGGAGGCGGATCTTGTTCTTGGCGGGTCTGTGGCAGGGCCCAATCTCGGAAAGATTGTTGCATCCGACAAGATTTCCCTTGTGGATTTTGCCCATACCGCCTTTGGAAAGCCTGTTCCGCTGCCTGTTTATGTTGACGACGAGGGCACAAAGACCGAAGACGCCCTTCTTATTGACAAGGGACGTCTTGTGGGCTACATGAACAGCCGCGTAACCGCCAACCACTTCAATATGACTCCAACCGGCAACGCCCGGGCCTACGGTTTCTACGACGAGCCTTTGATCAGAATGCGCAACACCGCGGTCCTTCCGGGCACCGACTCCCTGCAAAAGATGATAGAATCCGTTGACGACGGCTACTATCTGCTGGATTCCAACAACGGACAGGCGGATACCACCGGCGAATTCATGTTCGGCGTAACCCTGGGCTATGAGATCAAAAACGGCAAGCTTGGCAGAGCCATAAAAGACACCACCATTTCCGGGGTGGCTTTCGAAATGCTCAAGACCGTCGACATGGTTTCGGACGAGATGGAATGGGTGAGCAGCGGTTTCTGCGGAAAGAAGCAGCCTATGCCCGTTGGAATGGGCGGCCCGTCCATCAAGTGCCGCGTCAACATTGGCGGCAGATAAAATTTGCCTATATTTCGGAGGAAAAAATGAGCTACTCTGTTATTTCATATGATCAAGTTAAAAGCGGCGAGGACAGAAAAAACATAGAGTTTCTGAGGTCCGTTGCCGCAAAATGCAGGAAACTGCTGGCAGACGCCAATGTGACCCGCTACACCTGCTCAGTCAGCAGGAGCACCAACAATGAGTTTAACGTTGACAGCGGTAAATTCAGTCTTTTCAGGACCCAGTTCACGGACGGCATGTCCCTGAGCGTTTACATTGGCGATAAGAAAGGTTCCGCATCCTTAAGTTCAAGCCTTGCGGAAGACGCCAATATAGAATCCGCCGTCAGAGACGCCGTGGCTTCTGCCCACGCAGCCGAAGACGATCCGGCCTGGGTTGTGGCGCCTAAAGAGGAGGACAAGATATTCCTGAGCGGCAACCTGGATTTTGACAGGGATGCCTTTTTCGGCAGACTGGCGGAGTTTTTGGACACTGTTAAGACGGATTACCCGCTGATTATGCTGGAACAGGTCATTTCCAACCACAGCAGGGGCATAAATCTGTACTTTAACTCCTCAGGCACTGAATATATATCCCTATCCGGCGCTTACTGCTCGGAATACTTCTATTCGGCCCACGACGGCGACAACTCCTCCTCCTTCATGGTGTCCGGCTACATGTTCAAGGACCTCGACAAGCCTTTTGTTAAGATAGGAAACCTGGAAAAGTCGCTGAAAGATGCACAAAACCAGATATATACCAAGCCTTTCGCAGGAAAGAAGATCGGCAAGCTCATCGCCACACCGTCTCTTGTGGACGAGCTGGTGTCCAGCGCCCTTGAAAACTTTGCAGACGACTACTGCATTCTGAACGGCACCTCAATCTGGATTGACAAGCTGGGCAAAAAGGTTGCCGACGACCGTCTCACCATATCCTTTAAGACGAACGGTGAAGATTTCGTAGGCGGACAGGCCTACTCAAGCGAAGGCTACCTCACAGAGGACTACAATATAATCGACAAGGGCGTATTGACGAATTTTGACATATCCGCCTACACCGCCAATAAAACGGGCTACAAACGCGCTCCCAACGGCGGATCAAATATGATTATAGAAAATGGCTCTAAGTCCATTGAGGATATGATAAAAGAAACCGAATTCGGTATATATGTGGCGCGCTTCTCCGGCGGAGCCCCCTCCATCAACGGAGACTTCTCCGGCGTCGCCAAAAACAGCTTCCTTATCGAAAACGGCAAGCTCACATCAGCGCTGTCCGAGACAATGATCTCTGGAAACCTTGCCGACCTGCTTAACAACATTGTTGACATATCAAAGGAGCAGGAGGCTGACGGAGCAAACCTGATACCCTACATCAGCTTTGACGGCGTAACCATTTCAGGGGAGTAACTTACATACAAGGCTTAAACGGGCCGGCAGGAAACTCTCCGGGCCGGCCCTTTAACAAAGCCTTACCAGAAGAACAAAAAGCACATGCAGAATTAGCCTATTTTTAGGATTAATCAATTAATGTTCCACGTGGAACATTTAAGCGCTTTTACCAAAATCACGCCTTATGATTTTTCCTATTTTAGCGCAAATTCTTAACTTATTTAAAAATCACCCCACAGGAGATAAACAAACATATGCTTCGCCACTTTCAATTTGCCAAAACCCCTGCTTTTGACATCGGCCTGCACCGCATCACAAACGCCAAGGGCGAATATGCGGACATTCTCGATTACGGTGCCGTAATACACAAGCTCTGCGTCAGAAACGCCTCAGGAGGGCTCACAGATGTTGTACTCGGTTATGAGAAAGCTGAAGAGTACAACAACCGCAGCACATACCTTGGCGCTGCAATAGGCCGAATCACAAACCGGGTCTCAGGAGCGCGGTTTTCCTTTGAAGGCAAAACCTTCCGGCTCTTTGACACGGGAGGCGGCGTATCCAACCACGGAGGCGATGTTGGCTTTAACAGAAAGCTGTTCAAGCTGATAGAAGACGAATGCAGCGAAAACACGGTGGTGCTGGGCGTCCTTTCAGAAGACGGCGACGAAGGATACCCCGGAAACCTCGCTTACAAGGTAAAATATACTCTCACAGACAATTCTTCGCTGGTAATAGAATATTTTGCCTCTACGGACAGCCGGACCGTGTTTAACACCACCAATCACTCAACCTTTAACCTTTCAGGCCATGACTCCCGCTCCACGATGCTGGACACCGTGCTCTGCATCAACGGAGACTATGTAATGCCTCTCGGAGCCGATTTTACTCCCACAGGGGAATTTAAGAATGTCAAAGGTACAATCTTCGATTTTACATCGCCAAAGGAAATAGGCCGCGATATAAACAGCAAGGACAGCCAGATCGAGCTGGCAGGGGGATATGACATAAGCTACGTGAATGATCCCTTCAAAAACCTGGTAATACCGTCAAATATCAGTAAAACAGAGGAATTTGAGGGCTTAAACAGCGTGGCATACGCATACAGCCGCAAATCGGGGGTCGCAATGGTTGTACAGACAGACCTTCCCTGCCTTCAGTTCTACAGCGGCAACTTCCTCGTCAACTGCATCGGCAAGGGAGGCGCCGAGTATGATTTTCGCTACGGTTTCTGCCTTGAATCCCAGCTTTACCCTGACGGAATGAATAAAAAAACGTTTTCTCCCGTGTCTCTTTTCCCCGGAGAAAACTACTACAGCAAGACAGCTTATTCATTCGGCACTTTATAATATAGCAAAATTATCAGAAAACCGGCGCCCCTGACTTTTCAACGGGCGCCGGTTTCTTATAGATTTATTTGTTTGATTCTCTAGATTTTCTGCGTTTAAGCCCTTCCTCGAACTCCTGACGCTGGCTCTCGTTTTCTATCTCCAGCAGCGGCACCTCGCAGGGAACGTCGTTTTCATCCATGGCCACCATAGTGAGGTAAGCTTTGTTAATCAGTTTTCTCGTCCCGTCAAGGTTTTCAACGTAAGAAGTAACGCAAACTTCCATTGAAGTTCTTCCCACATAAGATATGTGTCCGCAGAGGATCACCGTGTCGTTGGCGAATGCAGGTGCCTTAAAGCTCAGCTCGGAAACATAGGCGGTAGTCACGTTCCTGTTGGAGTGTCTTCTGGCCACAACAGCAGCCACTATGTCTATCCAGGACATCAAAACGCCGCCGAAGAGACGCCCGAAGCCGTTCATATTCTCCTGTGTAAGTATCTGCACCTGCTCGGTGTAGGATTCGCTAGCTTTTTTAGTCGGTCTCATTGGCGATTCTCCGGTATTTAGTAAAATAGTAGGCAACACCGCCGATATCATCCGTTTCGGCGTCGCTCAACCTCAAGCTGCTCCTGTAGACCAGGCGAAAAGCGCCGTTTTCGTCGATATTGGGGAAATAGGTGTCCTTTTCGAAGCTTTTATCTATCTTAGTTATGTAGCAGCAGTCGCAGAAGGGCAAAAACTGGCTGTAAATGCTGCCGCCGCCGATTACAAAAACGTCTGAAGGGTTCTCATTGGCGACAAGCGAAAGGGCATCCTCAACGGAACGTGCTATTTCAGCGTTTTCAACCTTGAAATCCGGCTTTCTGGAAAGAATAATGTTCCTGCGGCCCTTTAGGGGAGCTTTTCCCGGGAAGGTCTCCAGGGTCTTTGAGCCGTAAATGACGGTTTTTTCCTTGGTGAGCTTTGCGAAGTTCCGCAGGTCTGCCCTGATGCTTATAAGCAGGCTATCTCTGCAGCCAATGCCCCACTCACTGTCCACGGCAACAATCAGATTCATAACAAAGCCCCCTTTTTCTCACTTTCTGCCGAAAATCCCGTTGATTTCCCTGAAATAATCCGCGTCAATCCCGTTTATAACCTCATCCGTGGCTCTGAAGAGCCAGTTGCCCTTCGGGTCGCCGGGAATGTTCATTCTGCAGTCCTTGCCGTATCCGCACATATCCTGCAGCGATACCACCGCAAGCCTTGCAGGCGACTTCCAAACCGCCTCAATGAGAGCCCTGCAGGACTCGGACTTGTAGCCGCCCTCCTGCCAGTTTCCGCCCTTGTAGCCGCAGTACCGCAGTGCAAATGTCCTCTCTTCCGGCGCAGCCTCCCAGAGCCAGCCCAGCAGTGTGTTGTTGTCGTGGGTACCGGCGTAAGCAACTGTGTTTTTCTCGTAATTATGCGGCAGATTCGTGCTTTCCCCAGTCTCGTCGAAGGCAAACTGAATGACCTTCATTCCCGGAAGTCCCACCGCCTTAAGCAGTTCTTTCACGTCCTCGCCGAAAAGACCCAGATCCTCGGCAATGAGCCTGTCCTTGGAATAGCCCGGAATTGCCGCCAAGGCATCAAACAGATCCATTCCCGGCCCTTTGACCCAGGCGCCGCTCTTGGCGGTTTCTGCGTCTGCAGGTATCGCCCAATAGGAGGCCAAAGCTCTGAAATGGTCGATTCTCACTATATCATATAGTTTAAGAGCGTTTGCCACCCTCTTTTTCCACCAGGAAAAGCCGTTCCTTTTCATTTCATCCCAGTCATAGAGGGGATTGCCCCAAAGCTGACCGTCCTCGGAGAAATAGTCCGGAGGGACGCCGGCAACCTTTTCAGGTTTGAAAGTCACGGGATCAATCTGAAAATCCCGGATGTCGTCCCACACATCGGCGCTGTCGTAGCCAATATACAAGGGCATGTCACCGATAATCAGGATGCCGGCGTTGTTTGCATAGTCCCTGATTTCCTTCCATTGGCGGTAGAACAGAAACTGTGAAAAGCGGTGGAAGAAGGATAAATTTTCAGCTGCAGCCTTCTGTTCATCGCCAAGCCCGTCTGTCCAGGTGTTCCATGGGGTGTTTCCGTGAAGCTCCTTAAGAGCCTTGTACTCCGCGTAAGGGCGAAGCCATGCTTGGGAAGAAACAAAGGCAGAATACTCCGCAAACAAAGGAGAGGATTCGCCTTGGCGTTTAAAAGCCTCAAAGGCTTTGCGCAGCAGGGTGTTTTTCTTTTCTTTTGCGAAATTGTAGTCTACAGTGTGGGGCGTTCCGTAATATACGCAGTCCGAAACATCCGAGTCCGAAACAAGACCGAGAGGAAGAAGCCCCCGGGGGTCGATGTAAAGAACGTTTCCCGCAAAGGCGCTCTCGCCGCAATAAGGCGAATTGCCCTCGTCAAGGGTTCCCAGCGGCAGCACCTGCCAGCAGGAAAAGCCCATGCTTCTAATTCTGTCGGCAAAGCGCTTCGCCTCGTCGCCGAAAACACCGATCCCGAAGGGACCGGGCAAAGAAGATATGCTGAGAAGAACACCCGCTCTTCGTTTCAAACCCGCTTCAGTGTTTGTCATTTTTCTCCTAAATTTAGGTAAATATTAAACTTTATGCCTGTGTATTTTCGAAACCGAAAACAGTTATCCTATGCAAAGTCAGATGGCAACCTCAAACTTCGGAATCTTGTCGCCGTGGACATAGTTTTCGACCTTAAAGCTGTCCGGAGTGAAGCTGTAGAAGTCTTTTATCGAGGGATCGAGGGTGACCTTAGGCGAGTCGTAGACAGGCCTTTTGATGAGCTCCTCGATAATTGGAATGTGTCTGTCGTAAATGTGGCAGTCAGCGATTACGTGAACAAATTCTCCGGGCTCAAGGCCTGAGGCCTGAGCAATCATCATAACGAGGGCTGCGTACTGGGCCACGTTCCAGCCATTGGCGGCAAGCATATCCTGGGACCTCTGATTCAGAATAGCGCAAAGCTTTCCGTCGGTCACGTTGAAAGTCATGCTGTAGGCGCAGGGGTAGAGGGCCATCTCCGAAAGATCCGCAAAGTTGTACAGATTGGTCATGATTCTTCTGCTGTAGGGCGTGTTCTTAAGGTCGTAGAGCACCTTGTCAATCATGTCAAAATCGCCCTCTTTATAGTGGTGTTTGACGCCGGCCTGGTACCCGTAGGCCTTTCCGATGGTGCCGTTCTCGTCCGCCCAGCTGTCCCAGATGTGGCTGCCCAGATCTTTTATGTTATTAGACTTCTTCTGATAGATCCAGAGAATCTCGTCAACGGCAAGCTTCAGCGAAATGGGTCTCAGCGTGATGAGAGGAAACTCTTTTGAGAGGTCGTACCTGTTTACGACGCAAAAGAGCTTTTTGGTGTATGCGGGAGTGCCGTCCGGCCACTTCGGTCTGACTTTTTCGTCTCTGACCCAAGATCCGTTCTCAAGTATGTTTTTACATGTTTCGATAAATGCTACGTCAGCGGAACCCATAAAATATCCTCCCGTAAACCGTTTTTTGTCCTAAGACTAACCGATTTTACTATTTTTTGCTCTCTCTTTCAACTGGGAACGGCTTTGTTTCACTGTGGGTTTCATTGTGGGTTTCTTGTGGTTTTTTAAAATTTTAATAGTTACAATTTGTTGTATATCTTTATTGCGCTAAAGTCTATATGTTGTGTTTTTGGCTGTTTTCCGTAGTTTTTTTCAATTTTTTTATTGTTTTTTTCCTGTTGAAATCTCTTTTTCGTTTTGTTATACTCGTGAAACCCTCTACAAAAGATAAGCTAAGATTTCAATAGCGGAGAATGTATCTTAATTTCTGTTCATTCTTCTCTTTTAAGGAGCCTCTTATGAACTCACTGGATGGGTATTCATCTCTTTGGAACAGCTTCAAGACTCAGTACAAGCCGATACTCGGATCGGCCATCTTTTTCTCTACGTACATTGAGCCTTCCTCCATCGTCTACTTTGACGATGAGACTCTCGTTATTTCCTGCGAGAATTCCCTTGCGGAGAAATTTTTCACAAAGCGCTACGATGCAGTAAACTCTGTTTTTACTGAGCTTATAGGTCACGAGTGCACCCTCGTCTTTTCTTCGGATAAGGAGGAGACCGCAAACTTTGTCAAACTGTCAAAGACCGGTGAAGGAAAACCCTCCGATATTGCGGAGTTCAGGCCCGCCGTTGAGAGCAACGTGGTCTCCTTCCGTCCTGCCGACAACGGCTCCAATCTCATCTCAAAGTACACATTCGACAATTTTGTGGTTGGCGATAACTGCCGTCAGGCTTACAGCGTTGCCACTCAAATCGCCGCAAATCCGGGCGTTCTCTACAACCCGGTGTTCATTTACGCAAACTCAGGCCTCGGAAAGACCCACCTTCTTCACGCTATCGGCAATGAAATCAAGAAGAACGACCCTTCCAAGCGCATTCTCTACATTCCCACGGAAACCTTCACGACGGACTATATCTCGTCAATTCAAAATAACAGGATGGACGAGTTCCGCCTCAAATACAGGTCCGTGGACGTGCTCCTCATTGACGATATCCAGTTCATCGCCAATAAATCCGGCACCCAGGAGGAGTTCTTTAACACCTTCAACGAGCTTTACGCCCACGACAAACAGATAGTTATCTGCAGCGACTGCAGAATTTCAGAGATAAACGCCCTTGCCGAGCGCCTCAAAACACGTTTTGAAAACGGTTTCCAGACCACAATCGCCGCTCCGGACTACGAAGTCAGGTATGCGATCATGCTCAAGAAGAGCGAAGACATGGAAATGGACATCTCCAGAGAGATTATTGACTCCCTTGCCCAGTCCGAACTCACCAATGTGCGTGAAATCGAAGGCATCCTCAACCAGTTCAAGCTCCTGGCCTCCCACGGCGAAAAAATCACGATGGAAGCCGCCAAGGACGCTCTGAGCCACCTGAACATCTCCGAAATAAAAGAAGTCAACACAGACCTGATTCTGGACGTTGTCTCCCGTTATTTTGACGTAAAAGTTGATGATATACTCTCGAAAAACAGGTCAAGAGAACTGGTCAAGGCACGCCACATCGCCATGTATCTCTGCAGGACCATTCTCGGTCACTCGTATCAAAAAATTGCGGACGATTTCGGCGGACTCAACCACTCCTCAGTTCTTGACGGCTGCAAAAACGTGCAGGAAAGATACCACACAGACGAAGATGTCAAGGCTTACGTGGAAGAAATTAAAAAGCTTATTTCTTAAGCCTGCGGCTCAATTTTAAAGTCATGAAAACGGGACATTTGCTCCCGTTTTTTTGTTCTTTCCGCAGCCCTTTTCAAAGTAATTTCAAGCCCATGAAACCGCCAATTTTACCCTTCACCACCCCTCCGCAGGAAACAACCCACAGAAAAACTGCCGAAATGTCGGTAAAAAGGTATTTTCACCACATGAAACCCACAATACAATTTATCTATTTATAGATGAATATCAACGTTATCCACTTTCCCACATTCTCTATTAATACAACTATGAAAACAACTAAAAAAAAGATGATTAACGGGCTTTTGCGCCCTTCTTTTTTGTTTGTAAAAATCTGTTAAGACGGGCTCTTATTGCTTTACAAAAAAGCCGGAAAATAGTATAATCAAGGTATCATCTTCCCGTTAAAAAAGGAGGTAATTTATGAAGTTTACATGCAATAGAGATATGCTGGCGGAAGGCCTTTCCATCGTTCAGAAAGCTATTCCTTCAAAATCAAATTACCCTGCGCTGGAGTGCGTTATGATCGATGTCAGCGAGGATCTCATTTTGACGGGTTCGGACACCGATCTCAGCATCACTTATCAGGTTCCTGTCATGATTATAGAGGAGATTGGACAGTCGCTCGTAAACGCAAAGGTTTTTTACGATATAGTCAGAAGACTTCCTGATATATACGTGACAATCGAAACCCAGGAAAAAGGCGGAAACCTGATAGTAAACAGCGGAAAAGCACACTTCGAAGTTCCCACAATAAATCCGGAACAGTATCCTAAAATCAGTTTTTTGTCAGAAGAGGAAGACAATGTACTGGAGCTTCCCGCAGCAACTCTCGGAAATATGATAAAACAGACTGCGTTTGCCGCAAGCCAGGACAGCGCAAGAATGATTTTGAGAGGTGTTTTAATCGAAAATTCCGGCGGTCTTTTAAAGTTTGTGGCCATTGACGGATACAGACTTGCGGTTAAGACTTCCCCAAGTGCATATCAGGAAGACTTTAAGATAGTTGTTCCCGCAAAAGTGCTCAGCGAGATGGCTAAAATCATCGAAAAGAGCGAGACCAACATTAAGTTCTGCTTCAGCGAGACCCAGGTTATGTTTTTTAACGATAACTTCTCTCTCGTTTCAGGCCTTCTCAAAGGAGAATTTCCTGATTATAACATGCTTCTTCCGAAGGAATACAAGTGTGTTATGGCAGTAAAGAACCAGACCTTTGTGGATACCATCGAAAGAGTTTCACTGGTCATTGTTGACGATAAAAAGTGGTTTGTAGATCTTACCACTTATCCGGATCAGGTATTTATATGCGCCAACGGTGAAAACGGAAAATCCCACGAGACCGTTCCGGCGGATATTTCCGGACAGGAAGTGCTTATATCGTTTAACGTTAAAAACCTGACCGAGTGTCTGAAGGCAATCGAAAAGGAGAATATCACCGTTAACTTCTCATCCGAAAAGGGTCCATGCGTCATCAACTCGGAAGAGGACAGTTCATATTTCATTCTCCTTATGCCTGTGAAGCACAAATCAAGGTGAAAAATTGATAATTAAAGAGTTAGAGCTTCATAATTTCAGAAATTACAAAAGCCTCAATCTCGAGTTTTCCCAATCCATAAACGTTATATACGGGAAAAACGGATATGGAAAAACCAACCTGCTTGAGGCTATGTTTTTGTGCTGTATAGGAAAGTCGTTTAAGGCAATCAAAGACGAGGAACTCATACAATACGGTGAGAACAGCTATAAAGTCAAGATAAGGACCGGAGATTCTCTCTGCAACAGCATAAGCGTTTACTACGAAAAAAACAAATCCAAGTATATTGAAATAGATGGAGTGTATATCGACAAGCTGAGAATGCTTTTCGGAAACCTGATCGGAATTATGTTTTCGCCGGAATCCATGAGAATAGTCACCGACGGGCCACTATACAGAAGAAAGCTGCTTGATATAGCTCTTTGCCAGATCAAAAAGGACTACTATTTCAGCCTGATGATGTACAATAAGTTCTGCAAGGAGAAGGGTATACTTCTTGAGCAGAGAAGGTCCGGAGACGACCTTGAACTGGAAGTGATAAATGAGAAGATTGCCGAGTACGGATCCGCAATAGCTGTGGACAGGTATGAGTTTGTAAAGCAGCTGAACGAGATTGCCGGTAAATATTACTCATTTATATTTGACAAAGAGGAGTCCGTCACCATGAGGTATTACCCGTACATCCATTCGTTGAACGCGGCAATAGGTGAAAAAGCGGCTGCGGGTGATATGTCAGAATTCTCGGTAGAAAAGGTAAAAAACGCCTTTTTGGAGGAGCTCTCGGATGAGAGGCTTAAGAAAAGGGAGAGGGATTTCGGGAAGAACCTGATCGGAA
Source organism: uncultured Ruminococcus sp. (assembly GCA_902782645.1). Taxonomy (GTDB): domain Bacteria; phylum Bacillota; class Clostridia; order UBA1212; family UBA1212; genus UBA1212. Next base: position 31,913 of record CACZNV010000115.1, read on the forward strand.
TCCAGCGGGATGACATCGGAATGGACCTTGGCGGCAACAGTTTGAGGAGCTTCGGGTCCCAGGGACAGAAGAGAAGCTACGCCATTGCAATAAAGATGGCTGAGCTTGAGGTTTTAAGGGAAAAATCCGGAAGAACGCCGGTGCTTTTCCTTGACGATGTGCTGTCGGAACTTGACAATACGAGAAAAAGCAAAATAGTCGAGCTGACGAAAAACATACAGACGATCTACACCTGCACGGACAGGGAAATGATGCGTCCGTCAAACACCGGAAACATCCCGGTAAACTTCATAGATGTTGAAAAATTGAGATAAAAAATGGTAAAATAAAAGCGTATTTTTTCGAATCCGAGGAGAAGAAAATGTACCTTCACATTGGCGATAACGTATGTGTGAGAACCGACAGGATTATAGGTGTTTTCGATATTGAAAATTCCACTGTCGAAGAGGCCACGAGGCGTTTTTTGAAAAGCGCAGAGGCAGGAAACAGAATCACTTATGCGTCTCCCAATATGCCTAAATCTTTCATATTGGCGGAGGGAACCGCGGGTGTGGACGTTTATGTCTCATCCAACACAGCCCTCACAATAAGGAAAAGACTCGCCGGAAGGCGCCGTACAAAAGACTATAATTTACAAAGAGGTAAATGATGGAAGAGAAAGTAATCAACAACGGAGCTGAGAACACCTATACCGACAGCGATATTCAGGTCCTTGAGGGGCTTGAGGCGGTCAGAAAAAGGCCGGGCATGTACATAGGAAGCACTTCGCTCAGGGGTCTTCACCACCTGGTCTACGAGATAGTTGACAACAGTATCGACGAGGCATTGGCGGGAAGGTGCGACAAGATAGAGGTCACCATTCACAGCGACAACTCCGTCACCGTTTCGGATAACGGTGCGGGCATCCCTGTGGGAATCAACGAAAAGCTGGGAATTCCCACCGTAGAGGTGGTTCATACGGTTCTTCACGCGGGCGGAAAATTCGGCGGCCACGGCTACACAGTTTCCGGCGGTCTCCACGGCGTGGGTGCATCGGTTGTTAACGCTCTTTCGGACTATCTGGAGGTTGAGGTCAGCAGGGACGGACACGTTTTCTACCAGAGATATGAGAAAGGAAAGACGGTTTCGCCGCTGAAAATCATTGGCGATGCGAATTCCACGGGAACCACCACCACATTCAAGCCTGACGGAACCATTTTCGAGGACGTTGTGTTTGACTACGACACCCTTGCCACAAGATTCAGGGAGATGGCCTTCCTGAACGCAGGCATCAGGATTGACTTTAAAGACGACAGGGAGGAATCCCCGAGAGAGGACATTTTCTACTACAAAGGCGGCATTGTCGAGTACGTCGAATACCTGAACAGAAAAGAGGATGTCATCAATCCGGACGTTATTTACGTTTCGGGCGAGCGGGAGGGCACGCTCATGGAGGTGGCCATCCAGTACAACAGCTCGTACACCGAAAATGTCTATTCTTACGCAAATAACATATGCACCCACGAGGGCGGCACCCATCTCACAGGCTTCAGATCTGCCCTCAACAAGGTGTTTAACGACTACGCGAGGCGCTTCAACATTCTGAAGGAGTCGGATGCGAACCTTGCCGGCGAGGATATCCGTGAGGGTATGACGGCGATAATAAGCGTTAAGCTTCACGAGCCCCAGTTCGAAGGACAGACAAAGGAAAAACTGGGCAACTCCGAAGTCAGAGGCTACATGGAGGCCATGCTTGGCGACAAACTCAAGGAGTATCTTGAAGAGAATCCCGCCATCGCCAAGGTTATTTTCGACAAGTGCCTCACCGCTCAAAGAGCCCGGGAAGCCGCGAGAAAGGCGAGAGAGCTCACAAGAAGAAAGACCGCTTTTGACAGCACTTCTCTCCCCGGAAAGCTTTCGGACTGCTCCGAAAAGAACCCGGAAATCTGCGAGCTGTTTATCGTTGAGGGAGACTCCGCTGCAGGTTCCGCAAAGGGCGGCAGAGACAGAGACACCCAGGCAATACTTCCTCTCTGGGGAAAGATGCTGAACGTGGAAAAGTCCAGAATCGACAAGGTCTACGGAAACGACAAACTCCAGCCGGTCATCGCATCCCTGGGTGCCGGAATCGGACCCGATTTTGACGTGGAAAAGCTGAGATATCACAAGATCGTCATCATGGCCGATGCCGACGTTGACGGATCCCACATCAGGATGCTCCTCATGACATTCTTCTTCAGATACATGAGACCCCTCATCGAAAAAGGATATCTCTACCTCGCTCAGCCTCCGCTCTACAAGGTTGCGAAAGGAAAAGAGTTCTTCTACGTTCTCAGCGACGAGGAGTACGAAAAGAAGATGACCGAAAAAGGCTGGAAAGGCGACGACAAGATAGTTAAGCAGCGCTTCAAAGGTCTCGGCGAAATGAGCCCCCAGGAGCTCTTCGACACCACAATGAATCCGGCCACCCGCGTGCTTTTGCAGGTAAATCTCAAAGATGCGGCCACCGCCAATGAAATCTTCTCCGACCTCATGGGAGAGAAGGTGGAACCGAGAAAAGAATTCATAAGCCAGAATGCTAAATTTGTCGTAAATTTAGACGTTTAACGAAAATGCTGAAGCGGCGCCCGGAGGGCGCCGCGCAAACGCTTTTCCGGGAAAATTTATTTTGCCGGAAAGCGTTTCATACAAAAAACTCTAACCAATCTCTGAAGCCCGGCGTCAAGGCGGAGCCTGCGACAGTCCGGAGAACGGAAGTATGAAATGGCTGCTAAGATTATAGCGATCGCAAATCAAAAAGGCGGAGTGGGCAAGACCACCACGGCGATAAACCTCAGCGCTTGCATTGCCCACTACGGCAGGAGGGTGCTCCTTGTGGACCTTGATCCCCAGGGAAACGCCACCACCGGTCTCGGCATCAACAAAAAGGTTCTGGAGAAGTCGTCCTATGACGCTGTGATCAACGACGAGCCCGCAAACGAAATCATCCTGAAAACATCTCAGGAAAACCTGTTCATAATGCCGTCAAACATCGAGCTTGCCGGCGCGGAGGTTGAGCTTGTGAGCCTCATGTCCAGGGAAAGCAAGCTGAAGCTGGCTCTTGACGAGGTCAGGGATGACTACGACTACGTCTTCATCGACTGCCCGCCGGCCCTGGGCCTGCTCACCCTTAACGCTCTTACGGCTGCGGATACGGTGCTGGTGCCCATTCAGTGCGAGTTTTATGCGCTTGAGGGCCTTTCTCAGCTGCTTGACACGGTAAAGAAGGTGCAGAAATACCTGAACCGCAGGCTTAACGTGGAGGGCGTGGTTATGACCATGTTTGACGTGAGAACCAATCTTTCGGCAGAGGTGGTGGAGGAGGTCAGAAAGTTTTTCGGCGACAAGGTTTACAAGACCATGATTCCGAGAAACATTCGCCTTGGCGAGGCCCCCAGCTACGGAGAGCCCATCATCCAGTATGACGCCAAATCAAAGGGCACAGAGGCTTACCTGGCATTGGCGAAAGAGGTTCTTGACAAGTGACAGCTGCGTTGGCAGGCAGCAAAGGTTTTTAACGGGCAACATTAGTTTTTACAGGTAAAATAGGGAAAAAGGCAATTCATCAAAGGTCTTACGGAGGGAGAACAGATGTCTAAAAAGAAAAGATCAAACGGTCTTGGACTTGGAATCGAAGCACTGTTTCAAAACAACACAGGGCCCGAGGCATCGGAAGTTGTGACAAACTCGGTGATGGAAGTGAAAATCAGCGACATTGAGCCCGATGAGGGACAGCCGAGAAAGAATTTTGACTTCGAAAAAATTAACGAACTCGCGGAGTCGATAAAGGCCCACGGGGTTATACAGCCGCTTATCGTGAGAAACGAGGGCTCCGTGTATAAGATTATTGCCGGTGAGCGCAGGTGGCGTGCGGCGAGAATTGCGGGCCTTGAGACGGTGCCTGTCATCGAGAGAAGCGTGACGAAAAAAGAGGTTCTTGAGATTGCCCTCATTGAGAATATTCAGAGGGAGGACCTGAACCCCATCGAAGAGGCGGAGGCTTTTGAGAGGCTTATAAGGGATTTCGGACTGACCCAGGAGTCATTGGCGTCAACCGTATCAAAAAGCAGGTCGGATATTACAAACTCCATAAGGCTGCTCTCCCTTGGCGATGAAGTGAAGACCATGATCGCCTCCGGACAGCTCACGAAGGGCCACGGAAAAGCGCTGCTGGGACTGAATCCGGCAATTGACAGCGCCAAAGTCGCCAAGGCAATCACCGAACAGAACCTGAACGTCAGGCAGGCCGAAAATCTTGTCAGCAGGTACAACTCGCTGAAGAGCGGAACCGAGGCAAAGAAGGCTGCCCAGGAAAACGGCGCGGAAGAGTACGTGATTGCGAAGAAGGACGTTGAGGCAAAACTTAAGAGAAAGATCGGTGCGAAAGTAACCCTCGTGGAGAAATCGAAAAACGGAAGAGGAAAACTTCAGATTTACTATTATTCAGCGGACGAAAGAGAAAGAATAATAGAGATGCTGCTGGGTGATTGACAGCGCAGAATGAAAGGAGACGGCAATGAACGATTTTTTTGATAAACTGTCCAAGTTGATGTCCTTTGAGACACAGGTATACGTTTTCATCGGCGTGCTCCTCGTGCTTCTCCTCCTGTGCTTTATACTTCTTATCGTGGTCGGATCGAAGTGCAAAAAACTCGCAAGAAGAGTGGAAAAGCTTGAGGACAGCATGGGCCTTGGCGAGTCTGAGGAAGAAACGGAAGAGCCTGAGGCGGATGAAGATTTGGAAAGCGACGCCGAAGACGCCAATGCTCCCGAAACCGTAGAGATCAGCAGCGAAGAAAACGGCGCGGAAGATGCTCCTGAGGTTGAGGAAGAGACCTTTGAGCAGGAAGAGGCTCAGGAAGCTCCGGAGGGAACCGTTGTGGGAGAGGCTGTTTTGCTTGGCGAGCAGAAGATTTTCAACGAGACCGTGGAGAACGAAATCAACGCACTCAAGGAAAAAACCGATATTCTCACCAAAAACCAGCGAAAGAGCTTTGACAAAATCAAAGTTGTGCGGTATAGTTCAAATCTGCCGGACGGAACCGAAACCACGGGCTACTCCATCGGCATTACAAACCAGGACAATGACGGCATAGTTCTCACCGGAACCGAACAGCAGGACGGCGGAACAATGCTCATCGTTAAATCCGTTAAAGGCGGTGTGAGCAAGGTGCCTCTCACACCTGCGGAGGACTGTGCGGTGCAGAGAACCGCAAAATGAGTTGCGGACAGGCCCGGAGGGCGCTGCGCAATAATTCTTTTTAGGAGTTGAGAAAAAGTGTTAGACATTAAGTTAATCAGGCAGAATCCCGAGCTCGTAAAAGAGGCTCTGAAAAAAAGGAATTCTTCACTTACGATAGATGAAGTGCTGGCTTGCGACGAGAGACGCCGGGAGATCCTTGTGGAGTCGGAACAGCTCAAGAAGAGACAGAACGACGCGTCGAAGCTCATCCCGTCATACAAGAAAGAGGGAAAAGACGTCGCTCCCCTCATGGAGGAGATGAAGGAAATCTCCCTCAGAGTAAAAGATCTTGACGCAGAGCTCAAGGACGTTGAAGCGAGAATCAAGGTGCTGATGCTCAATTTCCCGAATATTCCCAACGAAAAGGTGCCCTACGGCGTTGACGACAGGGACAATTTCGAAATGAGGAAGTACGGCGAGCCCACAAAGTTCGATTTCGAGCCCAAAGCACACTGGGATATAGGAACAGACCTCAATATTCTTGACGCCGAAAGAGCCGCCAAAATCACCGGAGCCAGATTCACGGTTTACCGGGGCGCAGGCGCAAGGCTTGAGAGAGCTATTTACAACTTCATGCTGGATCTGCACGTTGAAAAGCACGGCTACACGGAGATTTTCCCGCCCTACATGGTAAACCGCGCCAGCATGACTGGCACAGGCCAGCTGCCGAAATTTGAAAACGGCGCCTTCAAGATCAAGAACTGCGACGACGAAGCGGCTGAAGACGAGAAGGATTTCTTCCTTATCCCCACCGCAGAGGTGCCTGTCACAAACCTTCACAGGGACGAAATTCTTGACGGCAGCGCCCTTCCGATCAAATATTGCGCATACTCCGCATGCTTCAGATCAGAGGCCGGATCCGCCGGAAGAGACACCAGAGGCCTCATCAGACAGCACCAGTTCAACAAGGTTGAGCTTGTCAAATTCACAACTCCTGAAACCTCTTACGACGAGTTGGAGAAACTCACAAACGACGCTGAGGACGTTCTCAAAATACTGGGACTTCCCTACAGGGTTGTCAGACTCTGCAGCGGCGACCTGGGCTTCTCATCGGCAATGACATACGACATCGAAGTCTGGATGCCCAGCTACAACAGGTATGTTGAAATATCCTCCTGCAGCGACTTTGAAGACTTCCAGGCAAGACGCGCCAATATCAAATACAAGAATGACGCCAATGACAAACCGAAGCTTGTCCACACTCTCAACGGATCGGGCCTTGCCGTGGGAAGAACCACCGCTGCAATACTCGAAAACTACCAGCAGGCAGACGGCAGCGTAGTTATCCCCGAAGCCCTCAGAAAATATATGGGCGGCATGGAAAAAATCGAGAAAAACTGACCTTGCAGACATAAGCAAACAAGTGGCAGGCTCCCCCGGAAGAACGGCTTCAGCGGGAGCCTGTTCTTTATACAAATATTCCTATAAATTCGGAAAAAACAGAATCAAATAATAAATAAAAACGGATTATTCCGCGCTGTCCTGAACATATTCCTCAAAGGCGTCTCTTTTCGGAAAAGAAATCACGGGAGCGCCGACGGCGGGGAAGCTTATCACAGGCTTCTTATTTGATACGGCTGCGTCTTCCGCCCCGTCTCCGGCAACGGGTTCATTGGCGGGTTCAGGCAGCAGACCGCCTGCAGTTTTGGGAATTCTTATTGTAAGCTCAATAAAATCACCGTCTTCGCCGCTGCTCACCGTCACAGGCACGCCGCTCTTTTTCAGGGCGCAGATGTCCTGCTTAAGGGCCTTGAAACAGGCCTTTCTTTCGCTGTCAAGGGATGCCGGCAGGTCCTTCAAAGCGCCTACAATCAGCTGGGAGTAAGCCTCCCTGCCCAGTTCCTTCAGGGATTTGTCCTTCATCAGCTTTCCCAGCTGCTCGGCTTTGGTGGAGCTCGACTTGCGTTTGATGAAATTGCCAAGGGCAAGAAGCTGCATCTCCTCGGATTCAATGTTAAGCAGCGCCCTGCCGTGGCGCTCGGAAAGCCCTGAGACGGCAAACTGATTTAAAACGGGCCCGCTCAGTTTGCAGAGCCTCATTTTGTTTGAGATGGAGGACTGGGACTGACCGAACCATAAGATCAGATCCTTCTGGTCAAGGCCAACTGCGGAAACAAGATACCTGTAGGCAAGGGCAATCTCCACCGTGCCCGATGTCTTGGCGGTGCAGAGAGCAACACAGGAGAGGGCCTCGTCAGTCATTTCCTCCGGAATCTCGTAAATATGCGCCCGGAGAACGCCGGACCGCTGACCGCCCGGAACCGCCACAGCGCCGTCGGCAGGCCTAATCAGCCTGTATTCGGAGGGACCGGTCCTGAGCACCACAGGGGCAAGCTTCCCCGCAGAGGAGGCGGCCTTGTCCCCCACCACGCCAAGGTATTTATCCAGCGGCAAGCCGCTGAGGAGAAAAACCCGGGAGGTTAAAACCTCGCCAAGCCGTGAGGTCACCCGCTTCAGTCGCGCGGACAAGCCGCGCTCCTCTGACCTAACTGCCCCGCGGCTGTAAACATCTGCGGGAGGTGCGCCGGGGTCAAAATACAGGTTTCCCGAAGGACAGTTGTTCCCGGGGGCAGTCGCATCCTCATAAAAGAAGACAGAATTTCGTTCATCTTTAGTGTTTTTCATATTTCCTCCTTCCGGCCTAAAGCCGCATTTGAATGTTGTGGTAATTATACATAAACGACATGCCCAATCAATCAAAAGACAACAATCGCTTGATAAGAAGGATAAAATATATAAAAGAAAAGTAATAAATATAATTAGAGAGACTGAAAACGGAAAAATCGCAAAGGGGCGGTATGCAACGCCAAAATTTACCTTTTTTTGCGGGAAAATGCGATTCCTTAAAATTGGCGGGGTCAATTAAAAAAACGCTTGACAAAGAAATAATGCTTGCATTATAATTCCTAAGCTTGCCGCCTTGTGCGGTGTTGCCTTTTTGCGGTCTTAAAACCCACAAAACCCTTGTAAAGAGGGCTTTCCCGGGTTAAAACGGCGGGAAGACATCGCTAAACGGGACGAAGAGCAAAAATAACGAAGGAGGTGAATTGATAGATGCCAACATTTAACCAATTGGTTCGCAAGGGAAGACAGACCGTGACTTACAAGTCTACAGCTCCTGCTCTGCAGAAGGGTTTTAACTCGCTTCAGAAGAAGAGCATAGACATCAGCAGCCCTCAGAAAAGAGGCGTTTGCACAAACGTAAGAACAACTACACCGAAGAAGCCTAACTCCGCTCTCAGAAAGATTGCCAGGGTCAGACTGACAAACGGTATGGAAGTCACCGCTTACATTCCCGGAATCGGCCACAATCTGCAGGAGCACAGCGTAGTGCTTATCAGAGGCGGCAGGGTTAAAGATCTCCCTGGTGTAAGGTACCACATTATCAGAGGTTCTCTCGATACAGCGGGCGTTACCAACAGAATGCAGGGTAGATCCAAGTACGGCGCTAAGGTGCCGAAGGCAAAGAAATAATCGTTCATTTTCGGAAGCCCGGAAGTGATTCAGGGTCCAAACACAAAATGAACGATTGTTTTTGCCGATGATTTCCCATGAAATTGTTTTGGCAAGCTGCCAAGCGGCTTTAAGGTTAAGCTTAAGTTTAAGGCCGGGAAGCAGCGGTTAGTCGGACAACGTGAGCCGACTAAGGGTGCCGGTTACTGAAAACGAATAAATTACGTCAAAATGATTTCATGAGAAATTATGCGGCGATATTTCTTTAAAAGTAATCCAGCACAGACTGCACACGGCAAGTGCAGAGTACCGTTGACACAAATTTATTGTGTCGATTGATTAAAATAATCAAAGGAGGGAAGAAAAGTGCCGAGAAAAGGTTATATTGCGAAACGAGAAGTTTTGCCCGATCCGGTCTACAATGACGTGATCGTCACAAAACTGATCAACAATATCATGCTCGACGGCAAAAAGGGTACCGCCCAGAAAATTTGCTACGCAGCTTTTGATATTGTAAAGGAAAAAACAGGCAGAGACGCACTTGAAGTCTTCAATGAGGCATTAAACAACGTAATGCCCCAGCTGGAAGTCAAGGCCAGAAGAGTCGGTGGTTCAACATACCAGGTTCCTATGGAGGTAAGACCCGCAAGAAGACAGGCGTTAGGCCTCAGATGGCTTGTAACATTTTCGAGAAAGCGCAGCGAAAGAACAATGGCTGAGAGACTTGCAGGCGAGATAATCGATGCAACGAACAATGCCGGCGCGGCTTTCAGAAGAAAAGAAGACATGCACAAGATGGCAGAAGCAAACAGAGCTTTTGCGCACTATCGTTGGTAATAATAAAAAAATTGGAGTATTTGATAAATGGCCAGAGAGTTTTCGCTTGAAAATACGAGAAATATCGGTATTATGGCGCACATTGACGCCGGAAAGACCACAACCACGGAAAGAATCCTTTTCTACACAGGAAAGATTCACAAAGCCGGAGAGGTTCATGACGGAACTGCTACAATGGATTCCATGGAGCAGGAGCAGGAGAGAGGTATCACTATAGCCTCCGCCGCCACCACTGTGCACTGGCGTACCAAGGATGAAGACGGAACAAGCAAGGACACGAGGATTAACATAATCGATACTCCCGGACATGTCGATTTTACGGTAGAGGTTGAGCGTTCTTTGCGCGTACTCGACGGATCCGTGACGCTTTTCTGTGCGAAGGGCGGCGTTGAGCCCCAGTCGGAGACAGTTTGGCGTCAGGCAGACCGTTACGGAGTTCCCAGAATTGCCCATGTCAACAAAATGGACATCATGGGAGCAGACTTTTATCGCGTTGTCGATATGATCAGAACCAGACTTGGCGCAAATGCAGTGCCCATCCAGCTGCCTATCGGCAAGGAAGACACTTTCACAGGCGTTATTGACCTGGTTAAGATGGAAGCGCATATTTACCGCGACGCCGAAGGCAATGTTGTGGACATCACACCTGTGCCCGACGATATGGTTGAAATCGCCAATCGTTACCGCACAGAGATGCTGGAAGCAATTGCCGAAGAGGACGACGAGGTGATGATGAAGTACCTTGACGGCGAGGAGCTGTCGGTTACCGAGATTAAGAAAGCCATCAGAAAGGGCACTCTTGCACTTCATCTCGTTCCGGTAACATGCGGATCGTCTTACAAAAACAAAGGTGTACAGCAGCTGCTGGACGCAATTGTCGATTTTATGCCCTCCCCTGTGGATATTCCCGCAATCAAGGGCACGCTGCCTAACGGCGACGAAGCCGAGAGGCATCCGGGGGACAACGAGCCCTTCTCTGCCTTGGCGTTTAAGATCGTTTCTGACCAGTACGGAAAGCTCTGCTTCATAAGAGTTTATTCCGGCGTTCTCAAAGTCGGTTCCTACGTGCTTAACGCATCCAAGGACAAGAGAGAGAGAGTCGGCCGCATCGTATTGATGCACGCCGATCAGAAGACAGAAGTCAGCGAGGTTTACGCAGGCGATATTGCCGCTGTTATAGGTCTGAAAGAGACCACGACAGGCAACACTCTCTGCGATCCCGCAAAACCGATCATCCTTGAGTCGATGGTGTTCCCGGAGCCGGTTATTTCCGTTGCCGTGGAGCCCAAGACAAAAGCAGGCCAGGAGAAGATGAGCATCGCTCTTCAGAAACTTGCCGAGGAAGACCCCACCTTCCGCGTTGCTTCAAACGTGGAAACAGGACAGACGGTCATCTCCGGTATGGGCGAACTTCACCTTGACATCATCGTGGACAGACTGCTCCGCGAGTTCAAGGTTGAAGCCAATGTAGGAAATCCCCAGGTTGCTTACAAAGAGGGTATCAGAAGAGCTGTCACTCAGGAAGGCAAATTCGTGCGTCAGTCCGGCGGTAGAGGACAGTACGGACACTGCGTCATTGAGATGGAGCCCAAAGAGAGAGGCACGGGATACGAATTCGTCAACAAGATCGTTGGCGGCGTCATTCCGAAAGAATACATTGCCCCAATCGATGCAGGTATCCGCGACGCTATGATGAGCGGTGTTCTGGCAGGCTACCCGGTTGTAGACGTCAAGGTCACACTCGTTGACGGTTCGTACCACGAGGTTGACTCCTCCGAAATGGCATTTAAGATCGCCGGTTCAATGGCGTTCAAAGAGGCTATGAAGAAGGCCGACCCTGTTCTCCTCGAACCTATCATGAAGGTTGTTGTCACAGTGCCCGATCAGTATTTTGGCGATGTCATAGGCAGCCTTGCTTCAAAGCGCGCCAGAATCGACGGCTCGGATGACGCCGGCAACGGTGCAAAACTGATCAACGCCTCAGTGCCGCTGGCAGAAATGTTCGGCTACACCACAATTCTGAGATCCATCACCCAGGGCAGAGCTTCGTTCACAATGGAGCCCAGCCACTACGAGGAAGTTCCCCGCAGCGTTCAGGATGGAATTCTCAACGGAAAAAAAGCATAAGTGACAGGGTGAAATAAGGGGCAAAACAACCTTGGCGAGAGCAAAGAACACGCCAATGCAAAATCCCTAAATTTCCGACCCGATCGACCCCGGAATATACAATGAAAATCATTGTTGAAAACGAAGGTTCGATTTGTTATAATGCACCCAGTATGTGCGGTAGAACGCACCCATAATCTTGCTGCAGATTCATTACTAAAGGAGGAATCACACACTATGGCAAAAGCAAAGTTCGAAAGAACAAAACCCCACGTTAACATCGGAACCATCGGCCACGTTGACCATGGTAAGACCACGCTCACAGCAGCTATCACAAAAGTTCTCAGCCTTACAGACAACAGCATCGTAGTTAAAGCATATGACCAGATCGACGCTGCTCCCGAAGAGAGACAGAGAGGTATCACAATCAACACAGCTCACGTTGAGTATCAGACAGAGAAGAGACACTACGCTCACGTTGACTGCCCCGGACACGCTGACTATGTTAAGAACATGATCACAGGTGCAGCTCAGATGGACGGCGCAATCCTGCTCGTTTCCGGTCCTGACGGCCCGCAGGCCCAGACCAGAGAGCACATCCTTCTTGCCCGTCAGGTTGGTGTTCCTTACATCGTTGTTTTCATGAACAAGTGCGACCAGCTCGCTCCCGAAGATCAGGAACTCCTCGATCTTTCCGAGATGGAA
>CACZNV010000116.1 GCA_902782645.1 uncultured Ruminococcus sp.
AGGAATGTGATCTGGTAGGAGATATTGGCGATGTCCTCGATGTTGTCCTCCGTGACTCCCACAAGGGGTGTCTTCTCAAAATCGTCAAGGTAGATGCCGTCAAGGAAGGTCCCCAGAGCGTCGATGATGCAGTAGAAGATTGGCATCATGAACGCAATGAACCCGATTTTGTACTTTTTGTCAGTCTCCTGCAGGTATTTTACCTCTTTTTGGTGTTCGAACACTCCAAGGAGCACCACGCCAAGGGAAATCACAAATATCGCCGCTATCGTATATATGTCGGGAAGCTGGCGCAGAACAATCATGAGAAGAATCGCACTGACCGCGCCGCTGGCGTTTTGTATTGGCGATGAGATTGAAACCTCAAGGTACCTGAGTCCGAAGTAGCCTACCGTCATCGACAGGATGTACATTGCCGAGACAGGGAAATAAATGAAAAGGTTCATGGGGTTGAACTCTATCCATTTTGTCAGAAGTGTGATTATTGCCGATGCGCCCATGACGAAGCCGACAATAATAGTTGTTTTGAGGTGGCTGTACCGTTCCTTTTCCACCGCACCGCGCTTATAGAACAAGTCTGCTGCGCCCCAGGCTCCAAAACAAACCATTGCATATACAAACCACATTGGAATCACCTCTTTACTGATCATTTTGACCGAACTGACACTGTGCCCTTTTCGGTCCGCCGCCAATTGTAAACAAAAAACCTGTAAAAATCAAATACAATAAAAGCCCTCTGCGGCTATTTCCGGGAGGGCCACCATGGAAACACACTGGAACGAATCAAGGGATTTCAACCCTCAACCCGCTGTCTGTTTTATTCCTTGTTTTCATCCTGTTCTTTCTTTCTAAGTTTGTTGTTGATTTCAATCGTGTTGTTAACGAGAAGAATGAACAGCATCAAAAGCTCATAGCCCAGTCTGACGACGATTGGGCCAAAGAGAAGCATGCAGAGTCCTGTAATGGAGTAGGCTGCTGAGAAAGTGAAAATCCAGAAGAAACCTAAGCATGCAACCGTCAGCGTAGAAAGGACATATAAAATCTTAAGAGCTCTGTCGATGAAGAGAGTTCTGAATGTCGCCAAGTCAGACAAAACTTTTAAAAATCCTTTTAATCTTGCGCTTTTCTTTTCCGGGATAAGGAAAATCGCTGCGCAAACGGTTCCTCCTATTGCTGTTATGATGCCAAGAACAGTCATTACCACATATAGTGCTTGATTAGGCATAACCTCTTTCCTCCTTGCATTTTAACGTAAATTTCGCCATTTAGGCTTCTTGAATTATATATCATTTGCAAAACGTATGCAAATGATTTCTGAAAAGTAAAGAATAGGACCGATCAGTTTCCCGTCAGGCCCATAGATTGTTTTTTACACGCCGGTTCAATAGAGCTTTGCGCCGGCGGGGATGTGCGGGTCTACCGTCAGCAGGTGAAGTTCTTCTTCCTCACCGCGCTTGTTGACGGCTGAGATTAGCATGCCGCAGGAGTCGATGCCCATCATTGCCCTTGGCGGCAGGTTAAGGATTGCGATGCAGGTCTTGCCGATGAGTTCCTCGGGCTCGTAGAAAGCGTGGATTCCGGAGAGGATTGTTCTCTTTTCGCCGCTTCCGTCATCGAGTGTGAACTTGAGGAGCTTCTTTGACTTCGGAACAGCTTCGCATTCGAGCACCTTGACGGCTCTGAAGTCGCACTTTGAGAATGTTTCAAAGTCAACGTAGTCAGCAAACAGAGGCTCTACGACAACGTTTGAAAAGTCAGGCTTTTCGGAAGAAACTATCGGAGCGCCCTCGATGACCTCTTTGCAGGCTGCGCAGTCTGCCGCGCCGCCCTCGGTCTTTTCGGTCTTCTTGGCGTCAAGGCTCTTCATTGTCGGGAAGAGAAGCACGTCTCTTATTGCGGCGCTGTCGGTGAGAAGCATGACAAGTCTGTCGATGCCGTAGCCGATACCGCCCGTGGGGGGCATGCCGATTTCCAGGGCGTTCAGGAAGTCCTCGTCGGTGTGATTGGCCTCTTCGTCGCCTGCTGCAAAGGCTGCGTCCTGAGCTGCGAATCTTTCACGCTGGTCGATAGGATCGTTGAGCTCGGAATATGCGTTGCACATCTCCCAGCTGTTGATGTAGAGCTCGAAACGCTCCACGTAGTCGGGATCCTGCGGCTTGCGCTTTGTGAGCGGGGAAATCTCCACCGGGTGGTCCATGACGAATGTGGGCTGGATGAGTTTTTCTTCGCAGAATTCCTCAAAGAAGAGATTTAAGATGTCTCCTCTTGTGTGGCGCTCCTCGTATGCTACGCCCTTCTCGTCAGCAAGCTTTCTGGCCTCTTCAACGGTTTTTACATTGGCGAAGTCAACGCCTGCGTATTCTTTTACCGCATCAACCATTGTGAGCTTTCTGAAGGGCTTGCCGAGGTCGATCACGTTATCGCCGTATTTGATGGTGGTGCTGCCGCAAACCTTTTCTGCAAGGTGACGGAACATGCTCTCGGTCAGCTCCATCATTCCGTAGTAGTCGGTGTATGCCTGGTAGAGCTCCATAAGAGTGAACTCGGGGTTGTGCTTCGTGTCAACGCCCTCGTTTCTGAACACACGGCCAATCTCGTAGACCCGCTCAAGGCCGCCCACAATAAGTCTCTTGAGATAGAGCTCGAGAGAGATGCGGAGCTTCACGTCTTCGTCAAGGGCATTGTAGTGGGTTTCGAAAGGTCTTGCTGCGGCGCCGCCTGCGTTGGAGACCAGCATTGGCGTCTCCACCTCGATGAAGTTGCGTCCGTCAAGGAACTTTCTGATCTCGCGGATGACTGTGGAGCGCTTCACAAAGGTGTCCCGGACCTCGGGGTTCATGATGAGATCAACGTAGCGTTGGCGGTAGCGCATATCGGTGTCGGTGATTCCGTGGAACTTCTCCGGCAGCGGATTGAGGGATTTGGTGAGAAGCGTTATTTCCTCGGCGTGTACCGAAA
>CACZNV010000117.1 GCA_902782645.1 uncultured Ruminococcus sp.
CAATACTGCTTTACCTGCTTATGTCGGATGAGTTCTGCCGGGAGGACGCACTCTATTCGGTATTGATCCTTTTCCTGCTGCCCGGCGCTTTCTTCTTCATATCGCCAATGACCGAAAGCCTTATTCTGGCGCTCACCCTTGCCGCAGTCCTGATGATAAGAAAAAAGAAATGGCTTCTTGCAGGCATATTCGGAATGTACTGCGCCTTCACGAAGACCATCGGTATAATCATTGCGGTAATCTACCTGTTTGAGCTGGGAAAGGATTTCCTGAAAGCTATATCCGACAGGGAAAACAGCTGCCGAAAAGCAAAAACCGTTGGGAAATACGTGCTGAGGCTTCTTCCGGCGATTCTCATCGGCCTGGGTCTTCTTGCCTTTATGATTTACAACAAAGTCCTTGACGGCAGCTTCACCGCCTTTATGGAATATGAAAAGAAGCAGTGGAGCCAGTCAGCAGGATGGTTCTTTGACACCGCAAGATACAGCGCCGCCAATGTGGTGAAATATCTCACCGGAAAGGGCGTAACATCCAGATACACGGGCCTTTCGGTGTTTGCAATGAACCTGGTGGCAATGCTCGGTATCCTTGGCGTGCTCTTTGCAAAACGTAAAAAAATAAGAGCGTCATATTTTGCCTACGCTCTCATCTATTTCGTGCTGGCCTACGGTGTCACATGGCTCCTCAGCGGCATTCGCTACATGGACGGACTTTTCGTGGTGCCTCTCGCTTTTGCGGCAGGAAGCGGCAAGTACTTTTTTGGCAGATCAAAGCCTTCCTCAATACGTGAGTACCGCAAATATGTACACGGAAAAGCCGCCAATGTTCTCCTCATCGCCTCAATGTCCGCACTGTCAGGGATTTATCTGGTGATGTTCTGCATGAGGTGGCAAATCTGGTAAATCGCATGTGTCTTCGCCCCGTCATTTATCGCTCAGAGTGTGAAGCACATGACGAACTTCCGGCTGCGAAGCAGGTGACGGATCTTGGCGGGTTCAGAAATCAATGTCGTCTTTGAAAAAGATGCCGCTCACGTCGCCCCTGGCGATGATGGTGTGGTTGAGAAGCGTGGTAACATTCTGACGGCTGTTGTAGTAACCGAGAATTCGCCCCATAAAGTCGGTGATGGTCTTGTTCCCTTGAGAATCGGTGTCGTAGTAGCCCACAATCTGGCCGTTGAATTTTTTGATAGCTTCCTTCATTGTTTTATCCCTTTCTCCGAACACGGTTTAAGTTTAAAATCCGTTTTTTACTTGAGACAATGATAGATTATTTTTGCTTTTTTCACAATAGTATTCGAATAACGGTCACAATTTGGCTCCGCCGCGGGCGCCAATGTTTTCCATAGGGTTTAAATAGCCTTGATTTTGGACACGCCAAGGGTCTTTTTCCTTGACGGTAATATGGTTTCGCTGTAAAATGTTCCAAGTCCTTTTGGGACCCTCAATAAAAGGTCCCCGGAACAGCCGTAAACAATTGTTAATCTCAAGCGGCTTGGAAAGGGTGGTGTGTATGGAAAATACGAAGAAAAAGATATTTAATGTAAGAATCCTGGTAATTTGCGCTGTTATGAGCGCCATTGGCGTTGTGCTGGCATTTTTCATCCATTTCCCGATAATACCGGCTGTGCCTTTCCTCGAGTATGACCCTGCGGATATCCTGATATTCATGTCGACATACTCTTTCGGAATCCCTGTGGGACTTGCAATGACGGTGGTTGTTGCGGTGGTTCAGGGCCTCACGGTGAGCGCGTCAAGCGGCTTTACCGGCATCCTGATGCACATTGTTTCGACGGGCGGTTACGTATTGGCGGCAGGTCTTATATACAAACTGGTGGAAAAAATGATGCGCAGATCCAGCGCTCCGAAAACGGCAATGGAAATAACGGGGCTTGCGGCTTCCACGCTTGTGGGTGTGGGAACCACCGTGGGACTCATGACGCTCTGGAATATCTGGCTCACGCCTATCTTTATGGGCATTGACAGACAGCTTCTCATTGACCAGTTCCTTTACCTGATCGTAATATTCAATGTCATTAAAATATCCATAAACGGCGTGGCATCGGCGGTATATGCGGTTCCTTTCAAGAGACTTTCCAGGTCGATTTCGGGACACAAGGTCTACGAGCCTGAGGAAACCGCCAAGGCTTCCGGCTACGTGGATACGACCCTTGGCTTCGGAATTATCCTTGCCGAGCTGGTGACGGTCACCATAATTGTATTGGCGATTGTGAAGTATTGAGGAAACATCGATCTCATGGCTGAAAAAAGCGACAGAGTTTTGAAAGCGAGAGCAAACAGATTCTTCGCGGCGGGCATATTGTTTTTGCTCGTCACGGTGCTTTTTGGCGCCATTATCGGAGCTGCGGTCACAAACAGCGTGAAAAAAAAGTCCCTGAACAGGCGCAAGGAATGTGTGCTCAAAATCGGGGAAAAGGAAGTTTCGAGGGAGCAGTTTGAGCTTTTCTGCATAACTGTGATCGAGGGCTCGAGCTT
This sequence comes from uncultured Ruminococcus sp., assembly GCA_902782645.1. Lineage (GTDB taxonomy): Bacteria > Bacillota > Clostridia > UBA1212 > UBA1212 > UBA1212. The sequence continues at coordinate 2,496 of CACZNV010000117.1, forward strand.
TACCTCCCTCAAAGACGGAACCGCCTCGGAGAATTCGCTCATTTCTCTCATCAAAACCAAGGCCTGCGAATACGCTCAGCAATATGTGGCACTCAGGTCCGAAGCCGAGAAAGCAGGTCTTTCCCTTTCGCCCCTTGAAAAGGCCATGATTGAGAAGAAGGTCGATGACATTCCCCAAAACGAAAATCCAAACGACTATTACGTTAAGAACTACGGTGTGGACCGTGAGGGATACATGGATTTCCTTGTGGGTTGGAGTCTGTGTGAGAAGTATGTGAATTATGCCGCCAATGTGGACAATTGCAGTGAGGAGGAACTCAAAGCTATTTTTGAAGCCAACTCAGAGAAGCTGGGCTGGGCCCGGGCGGACGTCATATATTTCAGTATAAGCACCGCCGACACGGGAGCTGCGGAACTTAAAAAATCCCTTGCCGAGGACATCTGCAGGACTGTGAACGGCTTGCCGGATGCCGACAAGGAGAGAATTTTCAAAAGCTATTTTGACAACTACAGCGAGGAGGGCTTCCCGTCGTCAGGCATCAATGTGGAACTGCGGGGCGATATTGCAGGCTCATACCCTGTACTCTTTGACGCTGTAAAAAATGCGGAAGAAAACCATTGCTATGTAGTGGATGACGGAATTGCCGTGTTCGCAGTCAGGGTGAGAGAACGCTTTATGTTTGACTACTTCCGCAACACGGAGGAATTTCTGACCATTGTGAGGGAGTCGCTTAAGCAGAAGGCGACTGACGACGCAATAAACAGCAGCAAGTACGGAATCGTGCAAACGGCTGCCATGAGCACCGTTGACATCAAACCGCTGATCACTGCGAGGAAGAAACTGGATGGACGTTAAAGATTTTGATTATGAACTTCCCGAAAGACTGATTGCCCAGACGCCTCTTGCGGACAGAACCGCATCGAGGCTTCTTGTTGTGGACAAGGTCACCGGGGAGCTTTGCCACAGACACTTTTCGGACATTGGCGATTACCTGAGACCCGGTGACTGCCTTGTGTTAAACGATACCCGGGTCATCCCGGCAAGGATACTTGGCGTCAAAAAAGAAACCGGCGCCGCAATCGAGTTTGTGCTTTTGAAGAGGCTTGACGACAGCGCAATCGCCAAGACCCTTGGCGGCGGCTCCGTTCCCGGCGGAAAAGCCGAAAAAGGTCTTGTCTGGGAAGTGATTCTGAAGCCCGGCAGAAGGGCAAAGGAGGGCGCCGAATTTACCTTCGGAGAGGGTCTCCTTGACGCCAAGATAATCAAGGTCAAACCCGACGGCAACAGAATAGTCCTTTTCAGCTGCGACGGTCCCTTCGAGGAAATCCTGGACAAGGTGGGTGTGGTGCCCCTTCCGCCCTATATAAAGGAAAAACTTGACGACCCTGAGCGCTACCAGACGGTATACGCCCGTGAAAACGGTTCCGCCGCTGCGCCAACAGCCGGGCTCCATTTCACTGACGAGCTTTTGAACAAGTTAAGGGCGAACGGGATCAAAACCGCTTTCGTGACTCTCCACGTGGGCCTGGGTACTTTCAGACCCGTGAAGGCCGAAAAGGTTGAGGACCACCTGATGCACGAGGAGAACTTCGAAATAACCAAGGAATCCTGCGACATCATCAACTCGTGCAGGGCATCAGGCGGCCGTATCATTGCCGTGGGAACCACCTCCACAAGAGTTCTGGAATCCGTGGCGGAGGATGACGGAACACTGAAGCCTTTTGCAGGCTCCACAAAGATATTCATCTACCCGGGCTACAAGTTCAAGGCTATCGACGGCCTCGTAACGAACTTCCATCTGCCCCAGTCCACGCTGATAATGCTGGTTAGCGCTCTTGCGGGGCGGGAGAATGTTTTGAACGCCTACAAGACCGCCGTAAAGGAAGAGTACAGATTCTTCAGCTTCGGCGACGCATGTTTGTTCATATAAAAAATTATTTTTCCTTGCACACGAAGTATCGCTGTGCTATAATACCCGAGGTTCGGAGGCGTTTGCCGGTTTTCCGGGGACATCGCCGGCCTGTCTTTAAAACGGCACGAGAGGCCGTAAAGACGGAGGAGAAACTATGACGGACATAATGCGCAAGTATTCTGTGTTCAGGAACGGCAGAATTCCCTCTTTTTCTCCGATTCTCTTAGAAGAGGACCTTCCCCTTTCGGAAGAGTTGACAATATTTCCCGGCTTTTGTGATGTGCACGTTCACTTCAGGGAGCCGGGTTTTTCTTATAAAGAGACAATCGGAAGCGGATGCGGTGCGGCTGCAAGGGGCGGCTATACGGCGGTTTGCGCCATGCCAAACTTGAATCCTGTGCCGGATTCTTTGGAGAATCTTGAAAAAGAGCTTGAATTGATTAAAAAAGATGCATCGGTTGCAGTGTATCCCTACGGCGCGATAACCGTTGGCGAGAAGGGTGAGAAGCTTTCCGACATCGAGGGCATGGCGGGGAGGGTTGTCGCCTTTTCTGACGACGGCAAGGGTATCCAGTCCCGAGAGATGATGCGGGAGGCGATGCTCAGAATAAAAGCTGCCGGCAAGATTACCGTCTGCCACTGCGAGGACGAATCGCTTCTCAAGGGCGGATATATCCACGACGGAGATTACGCCAAGGCGAAGGGCCACAGGGGCATATGCTCTGAGAGCGAGTGGAGACCTATCGAGAGAGACCTGGAGCTTGCAAAAGAGACCGGGGCGAGCTACCACGTATGCCACATTTCCTGCAAAGAGAGCGTTGAACTGATAAGGCAGGCAAAGAAGGACGGCGTTGACGTCACATGCGAGACTGCGCCTCACTATCTGCTGCTTGACGAGAATGACCTAAAGGAAGAGGGACGGTTCAAGATGAATCCGCCAATCCGCGGAGCTGCAGACAGGCAGGCTCTTGTGGAGGGTGTGGTTGACGGCACGGTAGATATGATTGCCACAGATCACGCACCCCACAGCGAAGAGGAAAAATCGAAGGGGCTTGAAAAGAGTCTTTTCGGGGTGGTGGGCCTTGAAACCGCTTTTCCGCTGCTTTACACATATCTTGTGCGTGAGAATATCATTACGCTGGACAGGCTTGTAGAGCTCTTGGCGATAAACCCGAGAGAGAGATTTGGAATACCTTTCGGGGATGATTATACGGTGTTTGACCTTGGCGATTACTACAGAATCGACCCGAAGGAGTTTGCGTCCAAGGGAAGGGCGACGCCGTTTGAGGGCACTTTTGTTTACGGCAGATGCGTGCTGACCCGCTGCGCGGGGAAAACGGTCTACCGCAGGCAGAGCAATTGATCAAAAAGTTAAAAACGTCTTGGAGGCGACATAAAAATGGCAAAGAGAAAAGATATAAAGAAAGTACTGATTATAGGATCGGGCCCGATTGTCATCGGTCAGGCTGCGGAATTTGACTATGCGGGCACACAGGCATGCCTTGCCCTCAAGGAAGAGGGCTACGAGGTGATACTCTGCAACTCGAACCCGGCCACCATTATGACGGATACGTCCATTGCCGACAAGGTCTACATGGAGCCCCTCACCCTCGAGTATGTGGCCAAGATACTCCGCTACGAGAGACCGGACGCCATCGTCCCGGGCATCGGCGGCCAGACGGGCTTAAACCTTGCAATGCAGCTTTCCCGCAAGGGAATCCTCAAGGAGTGCGGCACGGAGCTTTTGGGAACTCCTGCGGACAGTATTGAGAGGGCGGAGGACCGGGAGCTTTTCAAGGAGATGTGCGAATCCATCGGAGAGCCGGTGATCCCCAGCAGGATTACATACAACGTTGACGAGGCGCGGGAAGCCGCCAAGGAAATCGGCTACCCTGTGGTTTTGAGACCGGCGTTTACCCTTGGCGGTACCGGCGGCGGATTTGCAAACAACGAAGAAGAACTAGTAGAAATTGCCCAGAACGGTTTCAAGCTTTCCCCTGTTTCCCAGGTGCTTGTGGAAAAGTCGGTAAAGGGCTACAAGGAAATCGAATTCGAGGTTATGAGGGACTCCGGCGACCATGCGATCACAATCTGCGGCATGGAGAATGTGGATCCGGTTGGCGTTCACACCGGCGACTCGATAGTGGTGGCGCCCATCCTTTCCCTCAGCGACAGCGACCTTAAAATGCTCAACGACTCGGCAATAAAGATCATCCGCGAGCTGAAAATAGAGGGTGGCTGCAACGTCCAGTTCGCCCTGAACCCTAAGTCCAGCGAATATTTCCTCATAGAGGTTAACCCCCGTGTTTCCCGCTCGTCGGCTCTTGCATCAAAAGCCAGCGGATATCCCATCGCGCGGGTCACCGCAAAAATCGCCATGGGCATGCTTCTTGAAGAGATACCGGTGGCCGGCGGCACCGCTGCCATAGAGCCTTCACTTGACTACATTGTGGCAAAGTTCCCGCGGTTCCCCTTTGACAAGTTCACCTCAGCGCCCAACATACTCGGCACCCAGATGAAGGCTACAGGCGAGGTCATGGGCATCGGCTCGAACCTTGAGGAATGTATCTTAAAGTCCATCAGATCCCTTGAAACAGGCGTCTGCCACGTAAGACTCGCCAAATTCGACAAATACTCCACGGAGGAACTTTTTGCCTATATTTCCGAATCAAGAGACGACAACATATATGCGGTGTGCGAGCTTCTCCGCAGGGGCGCGGACATTGATGAGATCCACAGAGCGACCATGATTACAAAGCTGTTCCTTGAGAGCTTTGCAAAGATTGTCGCAATGGAGAAGGAACTCTCCGCAAACGTGAACAGCATCCCTGTACTCGCCAAGGCAAAGAAGATGGGCTTCTCCGACAAATACATTGCCGGCCTCTGGAACCTCTCCGAGACAGAGGTCTACGAGAAGCGCAAGAAGAACGGCATCGTGCCTGTATTCAGAATGGTGGACACCCTCCACACCGGCAAGTACATCGCATACCTCTACTCATCCTACAGCGGCAAGAACGACTCAAGGCTCTCCGACAAGAAGAAAATCGTGGTGCTTGGCGCAGGCCCGATACGCATCGGCCAGGGCGTGGAATTTGACTACTCCACGGTTCATGCGGTTCAGACCATAAGGCGCGCCGGATATGAGTCAATCATAATCAACAACAACCCCGAAACGGTTTCCACCGACTATACAACGGCGGACAAGCTCTACTTCGAGCCCCTCACACCCGAGGACGTGATGGCAATACTCGATTTTGAAAATCCCGAGGGCGTCATTGCATCCCTTGGCGGTCAGACGGCTATAAACCTTGCCCAGCCTTTGGTGGACAGAAATGTCAAAATCATCGGAACCGACTGCGAGGCCATCGAAAAGGCGGAAAACCGTGACAGTTTTGAAAAGATACTGCTTGAACTGGGAATCCCCCAGCCTAAGGGCAGGGCGGTCACAAAGATTGAGGACGGCGTGGCGGCTGCCGCAGAGATAGGGTACCCGGTTCTCGTGAGGCCTTCGTTTGTCCTTGGCGGCAGGGCGATGCAGATTGTCGCCAATGAGGAACAGCTGCGCCACTACCTTAAGACAGCGGTTGAAATCGATGTCAACAAGCCGGTCCTTGTGGACAAATACATACTCGGCAAGGAGGTTGAGGTGGACGCAATCTGCGACGGACGGGACGTCTTTGTGCCCGGCATCATGGAGCTTGTGGAACGCACAGGAATCCACTCGGGCGACTCCATCAGCGTTTACCCCGCATTCAGCATCTCCGATAAGGTCAAAGGAATCATTCTGGGATACGCCAAGAGACTTGGCCTGGGCATCGGCATCGTGGGCCTTTACAATATTCAGTTCATCGTTGACGCCAATGAAAACGTCTTCATCATCGAAGTGAACCCCAGGTCCTCAAGAACTGTACCCTTCCTCTCAAAGGCTACGGGCTACAGCTTGGCGGATATCGCCACAGAGGTCATCCTCGGCAACTCCCTCAAGGAGCAGGGCATCTTCTGCCTCTACCCCGAGGAGAAAAAACGCTTCTATGTAAAAGTGCCTGTGTTCAGCTTCAACAAGATCAAAGGTCTTGACGCGTACCTCTCGCCGGAGATGAAGTCCACAGGCGAGGCCATAGGATACGACGACAAGCTCAACCGCGCACTCTACAAGGCTCTCCAGGCTTCAGGCACCCACCTCCAGAACTACGGAACGGTGTTTGCCACCATTGCCGACAAGGACAAAAACGAGGCGCTGCCGCTTATAAGGCGCTTCTATAACCTTGGCTTCAATATCCAGGCCACAGCGGGCACCGGCCGCTTCCTCAAGGAAAACGGTATCCGCACCCACGTACTCGGCAAGATTTCCGAAGGCAGCAGCGACATACCTGACGCCATCAGGCAGGGCCACATCGCCTACGTGATCAACACGAGAGACATCGGCTCCATGGTAGAGGAGAGCGACGGCGTGGAAATCAGAAAGCTTTCGACAGAGACCAACACCACCATATTCACATCCCTGGACACCGTGAAAGTGCTCCTTGACGTGCTGGAAGAGACCACCCTCACCATATCCACAATAGACTCCTGACAGAGAGCTTTGATATAATAAAGCTATAAAAAAGCAACGAAAACCGAAAGGATTTGCGGATGAAGGACGGATTATTTACAACCTTGTCAAACAGACAAATAGCGCAGGACGTGTTCATGACTGAGCTTTCGGGGGATACCTCCGAAATCAGGAATCCCGGGCAGTTTGTCAATATTGCCATTGACGGACTGTATTTGAGAAGACCCATATCGGTCTGCGACTGCTCTGAGGGAAAACTCACGGTAATATTTAAAGTTGTGGGAAAAGGCACCGGAAAGATGGCCGAGGCGGCTCCGGGGGACAAGTTCAAGGTGCTCACGGGTCTGGGAAACGGCTACGACCTTTCAAAGGCAGGGACAAGGCCGCTTCTCATTGGCGGCGGCGTGGGTGTTCCTCCCCTTTACCTGCTGGCGAAAAAGCTGATTGAAAAGGGCTCAAAACCCTTCACGGTTATGGGTTTCAATTCTTTGCAGGATGTGTTTTTCGCAGAGGAGTTTAAAAAGCTGGGCTGCGACGTTGCGGTGACCACCGTTGACGGCTCCTTAGGCATAAAGGGCTTTGTGACTGATGCCATGCCCTCTGACTACACATATTTTTACACCTGCGGACCCCTCCCTATGCTGAAGGCGGTTTACGGCAGGACCGAAACCTCCGGCCAGTTCAGTCTGGAGGAGAGAATGGGCTGCGGGTTCGGCGCCTGCATGGGCTGCAGCATAATGACCGCAAACGGTCCCAAAAGGGTGTGCAAGGACGGACCTGTTTTTGAGAAGGAGGAACTGCTGTGGAAGATTTGAGAGTGAATCTTTGCGGAACAGAGCTTTCAAACCCTGTGATCCCCGCATCGGGAACGTTCGGCTTTGGATACGAGTTTGCCGAGCTGTACGACATAAACATACTCGGCACCTTCTCCTTCAAGGGAACCACCAGGGAGCCAAGATACGGAAATCCTCTTCCGCGCATTGCCGAGTGCGAGGCGGGCATTATAAATTCCATCGGCCTGCAGAATCCCGGTGTGGACAAGGTCATCTCCGAGGAGCTTCCCAAGCTAAAGAAATGCTTCGGGAAGCCTGTCATGGCAAATATCAGCGGATTTTCGGTTGAAGAATTTGCCTATACATGCGGAAAACTCGACAAGGAGCCCCAGGTGGGCTGGATCGAGGTCAACGTGAGCTGCCCCAACGTTCACGGGGGCGGTATGATATTCGGCACAGACCCCAAAGCCGCAGCCGGAATTGTGGCGGCGGTTAAAAAAGAAGTCAAAAAGCCTGTGATTGTGAAGCTTTCTCCAAACGTCACCGACATAGTTTCAATAGCTCTTGCGTGCGAAGCGGCGGGCGCCGACGGAATCTGCCTCATAAACACAATGCTGGGCATGAGAATCAATCTCAAAACCAAAAGACCGGTTATCGCCAATACTATGGGCGGCTTCTCCGGACCTGCGGTGTTTCCCGTTGCCCTGAGAATGGTTTGGCAGGTCTCAAGCGCGGTGAAAATCCCTGTTGTGGGCTGCGGCGGCGTGTCATCGGCGGAGGACGTTATAGAGATGATGCTTGCCGGTGCAACGGCGGTGGAGGTGGGCTGCGCAAACCTTGTGAACCCCTATGCCTGCAAAGAAATAATCGAAAACCTTCCCGGAGCAATGAAAAAATACGGTATCACCGGGCTTTCAGATATAATCGGAGGTGCAAAATAATGGCAAAAGACGTAATCGTCGCCTGCGACTTCGCTGATGCGAAGACCACGATGGAATTTCTTGACAAGTTCGAAAAAAACGGCAGGAAGCCGTTTGTAAAGATAGGAATGGAGCTCTTTTACGCTGAGGGCCCCTCGATAGTGCGTGAAATCAAAGCAAGAGGTCACAAAATATTCCTGGACCTTAAGCTCCACGACATCCCCAACACGGTGAAAAAGACAATGGCGGTGCTTTCAAAGCTGGACGTTGACATCACAAACCTTCACGCTGCGGGCACATCGGCAATGATGAAGGCCGCCATCGAAGGACTTACGAGAGAGGACGGCACAAGGCCTCTCCTTATCGCGGTCACTCAGCTCACCTCTACCGACAAAGAGGCTCTGGAAAACGAGATACTGATCAAATCGCCAATGGAGGACGTGGTCATGAGCTACGCGAAAAACGCCAAGGATTCAGGCCTTGACGGCGTTGTCTGCTCCCCCCTCGAGGCGTCAAAGGTACACGGTGTCTGCGGAAAAGAATTCCTGACCGTGACACCCGGCGTCAGATTCGCCGACGGCGACAAAGGCGATCAGAAGCGCGTCATGACACCTCGCGAAGCGAGAGAACAGGGCGCTGACTATATAGTTATGGGACGGCCCATAACAGCCGCAGCGGATCCCTGCGCGGCATACATGAGAGCCGTACGTGAATTTTTGGAGGATTGAAATGACTGACAGAGAGAGACTAATTGCTGCAGATCTTTTAAAGATAAAAGCGGTGTTTTTCAGACCCGAGGAACCTTTTACATGGGCAAGCGGCATCAAAAGCCCTGTGTACTGCGACAACAGACTGACCCTCACAGCCCCTGAGGTCAGAAACGATGTGGAAAACGCTCTTGCGGAGGCGGTAAAGGAATACTTCCCGGAGGCGGAGGTTCTCATGGGTACATCTACGGCGGGCATCGCCCACGCGGCCATCACGGGACACATCCTGGGCCTGCCCATGGGTTACGTGCGCTCCGGAGCCAAGGACCACGGCCGGGGCAACCAGATTGAGGGCAGACTGGATAAGGGTGCGAAGACAGTTGTCATAGAGGACCTGATTTCAACCGGCGGCAGCGTTATCGAGGTTGTTAACGTGCTGCGGGAGGCGGGGGCGGATGTCCTTGGCGTGGTCTCGATTTTCACCTACAATATGGCAAAAGGCTTCGAAAGGCTTGAGGCCGCAAACGTTGTGAACCACTCGCTGACGAATTTTGATGTTATTGCTCAGGTAGCGGCGGAGCAGGGTTATGTGAGCCACGAGGACGTTGAGCGGCTGATTAAATTCAGAAACAATCCCCAGGACGAGTCCTGGATCGGAGGTGCAAAATGAGAGGCGTCATAGATATTCTTGACCTCTCGGTGGCGGAGATCGAAGGGATGATCTCCACTGCCTGCGACATTATTGAGAATCCGAAAAAGTATTCGGACGTGTGCAGAGGCAAAAAGCTGGCCACCCTGTTCTTTGAGCCCTCCACCCGCACAAGGCTGAGCTTTGAGGCTGCGATGTATGAGCTTGGCGGCAATGTGCTCTCTGTGGCAAGCGCCGATTCCTCCTCCGCCGCAAAGGGGGAGAGCATTTCGGACACTGCAAGGGTAGTCTCCTGCTACGCGGATATCATTGCCATGAGACACCCCAAGGAGGGCGCGGCCTACGTGGCGGCTAAAAACGCATCGGTTCCGGTCATCAACGCGGGCGACGGCGGACACTGCCACCCCACCCAGACCCTTGCGGACCTTTTGACTATATATAGGGAAAAGGGAAGGCTTGGCGGCATCACAGTGGGCCTCTGCGGAGACCTGAAGTTCGGCAGAACCGTCCACAGCCTTATAAACGCTCTTTCACGGTATGAAGGCGTTAAATTCGTGCTGATTTCGCCTGAGGAGCTGAAGCTGCCCTCGTACGTTAAAAACGATATTCTGAAGCGCAAAGGCATCCCCTACACCCAGACCACGGACCTTCTGGAGGCCATGCCGGAGCTTGACGTTCTTTACATGACAAGAGTCCAGAGAGAGCGCTTCTTCAACGAGGAAGACTACCTGAGGCTTAAGGACAGCTACATACTGACGCCCGAGAAACTTAAAACCGCCAAGGCCGACGCCATCGTCATGCATCCGCTG
>CACZNV010000118.1 GCA_902782645.1 uncultured Ruminococcus sp.
GCCTTGTGTACAATTACGTACCTCCCGTGAATAAAAAAATATCAATCTCGATTCTAACATCAAAAATTAAAAAAAGCAAGGTTTTGGGGCCTTGCTTCATTGTTTTAAAACTATTTTTAGATTGGGGCAGATACCGCTGTAAACCCTCAATCAAGCTTTCCGACGACTTTACTGAGCACCTTGATGCTGTTTTCCGCCGCTGTCTTGGCGAATTCGGAAAAATCCGAGGGTGAGTCGCCGCCCGCATTGTCGGATATGGCTCTTATAACCGCAAAAGGAATCTTGTTGATTCTGCAAATCTGGCCGATTGCGGCGCCCTCCATCTCGCAGCAGATACAGTTTTCAAAATGGCTTCTGATTTCCTTCTTCTGTTCTTCGGTGTGGATAAACTGGTCGCCGGTGGCGATTGTGCCCTTCACACAGCGGATATTTTCCGAAATGCAAGCCCTCTCAATCAGCGAAACCACCCGTTCGTCGCACCTAAGATACACCTCTTTTATGATGTCAAGGTAACCTCTCGGCTCGCCAATAGGAGTGGTGTCCATATCGTGCTGCACCGCAGCGGTACCGATGGCCACATCGCCAATATCAAGCCTGTCGGTAAGAGTTCCGCCCACGCCGGTGTTTATGATGTAATCCGGGCTGTATCTCAAAATCATAATTTCCGCACAGGCTCCGGCAAATACCTTGCCCACACCGCAAACGCACACGACAACATCAGTTCCCGCAAGTCTGCCTTTTGTGAACTCAATGCCGCTGATCTTCTGGGATGTCACATCGGTAAGCTTCCCTATGAAGCCTTCCGCCTCGATCTTCAATGCTACTATGATGCCAACCATAACGACTTATTATTCCTTTCAAGGTTTTAGTATTTATTGCGGATTCTCATTGATGAACGGAATGACGCCTGCGGACCATCCGTGGCAGAGACTGTGTCTGTAGCCAATGTAGCAATAGGCACCGAAATCGCCGTGGATGTCCAGAAGTCCTTCGGGAGTGAGCTCATCGATTCTGCCGGAGCCTTCAAGCCAGTCCATATTGAAATCCTCGAAGAAAGTGGTGGCGCCCCTGTCAAGCATGGCTCCGTAGAATTCTTTCATGAGGTCGTAGGCAATCTTCTTTCCGTGGAGATCGGCAATGGCAGTGAGGATGAAATAGCTCATAAACGTGGAGAAGCCTTTTGCGCCGCCCTCTATAAGCATGTCCGCCTCTTTCTTTGAAAGCTTTCCTGTGGCAAAATACTTGAGAGCGAGAACCTGCTTGGCTTTTTCCACAGGAATATCCTGCTTGTTAAGCTTGGCGAGAAGTTCCTCGGCATCCTTTGTGTCGATACCGAATCTCTTAAAGTTGTCGATTGCTCTCTTTGCGGCAATTATGTTGATTGCTCTCACGCCGCTGGGTTCGTCGGGCTGATCATGGGTGGGCCAGTCAACAAACAGTCCGGGGTAGAGAAGCTCGCCGTTTTCGCCCACATGCTCATTCATCAGCTTTACCAGCTTCTCCATATAGGGCATCTGCTTTTCAAGATAGTCAAAGGCGCCAACCTTTACCGCATAGTCGGTGAGGATCATGATCCACCACATTGAATAGGCAGGCATACCGTTCATCCAACCCGGCAGCGGAGTCTGATCCACTATGAAATCGAGAGACCTTTCAACCACGTCGCATCTTCCGTAAAGAGCTGCGTAAGCCATGGTCTCCGGATACATATCGCCAATCCACACAAGCCTGTCTCTCTTTACGCCGTCCCAGATAAAACCGCTGGAGCCGCAAAGGTCAACGGTTCTCTTTGCCACGTTGAATATTTCTTTTACTCTCTCGTCGTTCCCGTTATACTCGTAAAGAACCTTGTTTGAGTAGATTTCGCCCTCCGCGACAACAGCTTTAAGGCGGAGACTGCCCTTCTGCATGAAATCGATTCTAAGGAACCTGAAGCCGGTCTGCATAAATCTCATATCTGAATAATTCTGAAGATCGAATATGCCGTCCCTGTTTGAGTGGTCATTGCAGGCGCCCTTGTAGCCAAGTTCTGCCATGGTCTCCCCAACAGACTCGCCAAAGCGGAGCCTGACCTTAACGGGACTTCCCACGGTAAAGGTGAGAAGCCTTGCGGTGCCGCACAATTCTTTTCCGAAATCCAGGACGATATAGCCGTCCCCTTCCACAGTCACAAAATCCGGTTCGTTGAGACCGATCTGCAGAGGCTTCTCTCTCAGGAGAGAATCAAGATTTGTAAAATTTCCCTCGGAAAGCACAATTCTTTTCGGGAAAACGATTTCTGTTTTGGTATGACTTTTCATCACGCACTCCTTAAAATGATTTGTATGTTGTGAAGCCCTTTTAGATTATAAAGGGCCCCTTGTCTGCATGGTAAAAGGCGCACGTAAAACATTTTTTCAAAAATCCCTTGCAGGATAAATTGAAATGAAAAAATTGTTCAGATGTTAAATACGTGCGCCTTTGCAAAACCCCTTATTCAGGGGGGCTCTTTATTAAACTATATCGTTCTCATCGAACCTGTCGCCGCACTGCGGGCAGAACTTCGGAGGATTCTTGGGATCTTCGGGCTCCCATCCGCACTTGTCGCAACGGAAGAGAGGCGCGTCAGCGGGTTTCTTTTCGCCGCAGTTCTGGCAGAATTTGCCTTTGTTTACTGCGCCGCATTTTACGCAGGTCCAGCCTTCCTCGGCTTCCGGTTTCTTCTCGCCGCACTCGGGGCAGAATTTTCCGGTGGCTTCGGTTCCGCACTTAGGGCACTTCCATGTGCCTGCGGGAGCCGGTTTCTTTGTGCCGCACTGAGGACAGAATTTTCCTGTAACGGTTGCGCCGCAGGACGGGCATTTCCAGGAATCTGCTGCGGGAGCAGCCTGCTGAGGCTGCTGTGCCTGCTGCTGAGCTGCCATTCCGTAGAGGTTGGCTGCATTGGCGCCGCCGGCATTCTGAGCAAATCCCATTCCGAGGAAGCCCTGCATAGCTCCGCCTTCGTTCTGAGCGGCCATCTTCATAGCTTCGATCTGAGCCTGGGTGAGAGCGCCTGCAGCGAGACCCGGGTTATTTGCAAGCCTTGCTTCGTACTGAGCAGTGCTGATCTTATCCTGCCACTCCTGCTCCACAACGATAGGATTGAGAGCGATTTCGGATACGATGATA
>CACZNV010000119.1 GCA_902782645.1 uncultured Ruminococcus sp.
AATCCTGAAAGGCAGCCTGTCCGTGCCGCAGATTCTCTGCAGCTTTTCGAGCACGCCAATGCTTCCCGCGCGCTCCGCTCTCTTGGTGGTCTCGTAGTTGTTTAGCGTTATGAGAGCGTTTTGTTCCGCCATGTCGCATATCTCCCGCTTTTTGCCCTTGACGGGTACATTCACGGTGACTTTTCGTTCCGCACGCTCCGAAAACATATCAGCCAGCATCTTAAGGCTGTCCTCCGGAAGGCTCTCCGCGACCAAAATATTTCCCGGAAATGCCATGGCGTCGTAGTAATACTGGGTGATAAAAGTCATGTAGAGCTCCTGAAGCTCGGAGCCGCCAACGGCTTCAAGCACGAAGGAGTCCCTCCCCGCCACCTTGCCGCCGGCAACGTGGAAGACCTGGGCAACGGCATCGGTCTCATTGGCGGCAATCGCCACGGCGTCCATTGTGTCGTTGCCGGAAAGCATTATGTTTTGCTTTTCGCTGACCGTTTCAAGGCCTTTTATCCTGTCCCGGAGCTCCGCCGCCCTCTCAAAGTCAAGGGCGTCGCTGGCCTCCCGCATCTCTGCCTGAAGCTTTTTTATAATATCTGCATTGCGCCCGGAAAGGAAGTCGCAGACCGCATCGATATTCCCGGCGTATTCCTCCTCGGTGACATACCCTGCGCAGCAGCCGGGACAGAGGCCGATGTGGTAGTTGAGGCATACCCTTGAGGGCTTCTTTGGGTCGATCTTTTTGGCGCATCGCCTTGTGGGGAAAACCTTGGAGAGGGTGTCAAGAGTTGACTTTACGGTGTAGCTCAAATAATAAGGACCGAAATACCTGGCGCCGTCGTTTTGCTTTTTGTGGGTAAAAAGCACCCTCGGGAAGGTCTCGTTGAGAGTCACCTTGACGTAGGGGTAGTTGCGGTCGTCCTTGAGAAGGACATTGTATTTCGGCCTGTGTTTTTTAATTAGATTGCACTCAAGCAGCAGGGCCTCGTACTCGGAGGCCGTCACTATGAATTCAAAACGGTTTATGCGGGCGATCATCTGGGTGATGCGCTCGTTGTGGGGGGTGCTGTTGAAATAGGATCTCAGCCTGTTTCTTAAAACGACAGCTTTTCCGACGTAGATGATCTTGTCGTCTGCGTCGTGCATGAGGTATACACCCGGAAGCTCGGGCACCTTTTTCAGTTCCTCTTTAAAGTCTGTCATCGATCGCAACCCGATAAAATCTATAATACTTAGGAAGCTCCCGCCTTATTTTTTCTTGAAAAGGTTTCCGAAAAATGAGCTCTTCTGGCCGGAATTCTTGATCAGATTTTCGCATTTTACCGAGAATTCATTTTTCAGAGGCTTCAGCTCGTCGATGGCCGCAGAAAGCTTTTTCTTCTCCTGGTTCTTATTGACGCCAATGTAACTGTTGAAGGACGCCAGGAGGTAGGAGTTGTCCGCGTACAGGGCATCCTTCATCTGCTGGCCGCACATGCTGTTCACGGTGTTTCCGAAGAAGAGCACCATCTTGATGGCCTCGAAAGGATGGTCCGCGGCGGGTTCCTTCTTCTTGCCCTTTACAGGCGGCTGGGGCTCTGAAGTCTGCTCTGCGCCCTCGAGGCACTCCTTTGCCTTGTCGTAAAGCCCTACGAAATCGTAG
The DNA here is from genome assembly GCA_902782645.1 of uncultured Ruminococcus sp. GTDB lineage: Bacteria > Bacillota > Clostridia > UBA1212 > UBA1212 > UBA1212. Next base: position 1,634 of record CACZNV010000119.1, read on the forward strand.
CAGCCTGTCCTCAGGTAGCTTATGAGGGCCACCATGGAGGCGTTGACGAGAGGAGATGATTCCTTTATCTTGGCGTCAAGATTTTTCTTCATGAACTCGCCAACCTGCTTGCGCCTGATAAGATCCTGGGGCATCATGTTGATGCTGCCCAGTATTTTTTCGAAATCGGCGTTGTCGATACCCAGTTCCACGTTTTTGTAGAAGAGCATGAACTTGTAGGCGTCCGTGGTCTTGACGGCGTCGTACTTGTCGGTGACGATAAAGGCCTCGTCAAGGATTTGGGGCTGGGTCTGGTATCTGAACACGTCCGGGATGGCGTCCCTGAGGGCGGGAGCTATGACCTGCTCCGAGAAGTCCTGCCAGAACATGACTGCAAAAGGCTCCTCCTCTTCCTCGTAGCACTCGGCAATGATCTTGTCGGCGGCCAGCACGGAAGGCAGGTCGAATTTTTTCTGCTCGCTCTCCATGTATGTCTCAATGGAAATGAACAGTCTCTCGTTGGATTCCTCGTCAATGTCAGGCAGCAGAGGCATGGCCTGCTTCAGGGAAAGAGCAAGGTTTTTGAGGCCTCCGGCGCAGAAGCTGGAGAGGACGTCGTTGTAGGCTTTTTTGCCCAGTTCTTCGTTAAAAACCTTCTTGAGCACCAGCTGGGAGCAGAAGCCCTGTTTTGAGGCCAGGAGCTTCAGCATGGGGTGGTTGCGCTTGCGCTGCTCCGCGGTGGCGGCAGATACAAGCTTCAGTTCAAACCAGTTTTTCTCCTCGTCGGGCTCGCCCGGCATGTTGTTGTCAATGAGGTCCACAAGCTTTGACGCCAGGGCATCGCCCTCCTGTATGTGCTCCACGGCGGCAACGTAGACATTGTGTCTGATCTCCGGCGTAAAGCCGCTGAAATGGCCCTCCAGGAAGCCCAGTATCTGGTCCTTTATGTCGTTGTTGCGGATAGAGAGCAGGAGCCTGTCCATGATCTCAAGCTGAGATTCAGGGGACTCGCTGTCGAAAATCTGCTCGAAAAACGCCAATATCTGGCTCTGCAGGAAACCGCCGTAAAACACCCTGCCGATGTTCTTGATAATCTCGTCCTTCTCCTCCCTCGTCTGGGAATCATAGTTTGCCTTGACGAACTGGAAAAGCTTGTCCCGCATGATGTCCATGTGGATGAGTTCAAGCACCACCTGCATGATTATATATTTCACCGCAGGCATGTCCGTGGGATAGATTTTGGCTATTTTTGCGAAAACTTTCGGAGGGATTGCCTTGTGGTTCTCAGGGTAGCGCTTGAGGCTTTTTGCTGCAGTGGTACGGAAGTCGTTGCTGAGAGCCGCCCTGTATTTCTCGTAAACCGTGAAATATTCAAGGAGCTTGTCGTCTGTTCCGAGAACCGCTTTTTCGTCGAAGAAACCGCTGCCGCACCTGAATATGAACACCAGGTTGTTGAGCATCTTGATTGAAGGCTGTCCCAGAGCGGGAAGCTCTTTCACGGCGTGATCCGTGAATATCAGGAACTCGTCTCTTATGGTCTCGTTTTTGAGCATCGTGTAGAAGAACTCTACAATCTGGCTGACCTGTTTGATGTCGTCATCCTTCATGCCCGTGTACTGGTTTGACTTGAAGTTGAGCATGGCGCCCTTCGAGGGCAGGATATTGAAGAGGTCGGCCATTATTTTGACCTTGAAATTGGCGTATCTTGAGGTGTCCGGCACTCTCGAAGCGAAGGAGAGCAGGGGCCTTAAGTGATACGGTATGATGCTGTAGATTGTGTTGTAGAACTTGAGGATGTAGTCGTTGCCCTTGTCGGGGAGGAGGACGTAGAGTCCCTTGATGTTTCCGCAGATGACTGATACCACGCAGTAGAGGAGCCTCTGGACCATGGCCTCGTCAAGCTCTTCCGTGAGCCATTTCGGATTTTCGGCGGTCACATATTTGAAATCGAGCTCGGGGTACTTCGGAAGGGGCTGGGCTGTAAGGGATGTGATGTCGAAATGCCCGATGTCGTGGTCGAACATTGCCTCGTTGAAGAGCGCCCTTGTAGGTGAGTAGAACAGTGAAGCGGTCTCCTGAGGGTCGAAAAGAAGGTTGTGCACCAGGTACGTGCTTCTCTCGCCGGTGTAGTCGAGAGGCATAAACGTCGTGCAGCTCTGAACCAGCGTGCCGTCCTTGGCGGTGTATGCGCAGTAAACAGGAGAAAGCTCGCCCTTTCTGATGAGCACGGATTCCTCCGCGGTGGGTTTGCTTTCGCAGACCACGCCAAGCTCCTTGTCAATAAACTCCCGCTCCAGGCCTTCCGAGCAAGCGAATGTATCATAGCCGTCGGCTCTGTTGAACATACTTGCCCTGAACGGGACACGAGAGTAAAAATGCTGTTTAGCCATATTTCCTCCGGGTTTTGGGGCATTGGCGTCAACCGAAAACGCCTTGCCGTATAGTTAGTTTTTTAAGCAGTTCAGGAGCGCGAGGCCCCTGATGCATAGTTGAAATGTTCCTAAAAATAGCACAAATGATGAATAATCATTCGGAGTTTAAGTACATGAGCTCCTGTGTGCTGGTGACCCCCGCGATGACGAATTCCCGGCAGGAATCCCACAGGGACACCATTCCGTTCTTCAGCGCCATGTCCTTGAGAACTTCGAGACTCTTGCTCCTTGTGACCTCGTTCTTCATGTGCTCGTTCATGAGCATAACCTCGTGGATACCGACACGTCCTTTATATCCTGTGTTGTTGCAGAACTGGCATCCCTGAGGTCTGAAAATACTGATGGGCTCGTCAAGTCCCAGGATCTCCATTTCCTTTGCGTTTGTCTTGCCGCGTTTCTTGCAGGCAGGGCAGAGCCTCTTTACAAGACGCTGGGCGATAACACCCGCCAATGCGTCCGCTATGAGGTAATCCGGAACACCCATGTCCTCAAGACGTGTGATGGCGCCCGGTGCGTCGTTGGTGTGCAGCGTGCTGAAAACCAAGTGGCCCGTGATAGCGGCTCTTACGGCGATCTCGGCTGTTTCCTCGTCACGGATCTCACCGATCATGATTATATCAGGGTCCTGACGGAGGATGGAACGGAGGGCCGCGGCGAAGGTCATGTTTGCCTTCGTGTTGACCTGGGTCTGGTTGATACCAACCATGGTGTACTCGACAGGGTCCTCAACGGTGATGATGTTGACCGTCGGATTGTTGACCTCCTTGAGGAAGGCGTAGAGTGTGGTGGACTTACCGGAACCCGTAGGACCTGTGAGGAGGATGATTCCGTGAGGTCTCATGAGCATCTTGTCGATGTAGGAGTTTTCCCTGTCCGTGAAGCCAAGGTCATATCTTGTGAAGTGGAAGGACGTCTTGTCCAGGATACGGATAACGAACTTCTCGCCGTAGATGGTAGGGATGGCGGATACACGGAAGTCGTATTCCTTGCCGCCGACTCTCATGTTGATACGGCCGTCCTGAGGGATTCTCCTCTCGGCAATGTTCATGCCCGAGAGTATCTTAATTCTCGCAGAAATAGCGGAATATGCTTCAATCGGGAAGTCGGCTCTCTCCTGCAGGTCGCCGTCGATACGGTAGCGCACCCTGACCCTCTTTTCGAAAGGCTCGATGTGGATATCGGATGCCCTGTAAGGGATTGCCTCCTTGATGATGGAGTCAACAAGTCTTACGGCGGGGTTGTTCACAACGCCGCTCTCGTCGTTTCTGAACACCGAGTTGACTTCCTCGTCTCTGTCCGCGAACAGCTCTTTATCCTTCTCGGCGTTGAGGTCGCTGAGGGCCGTCGACGTGGTGATGACCGCGGCAATGGAGTCAACGTAGCGGTCGATCTGGGTTGGCGATGTCAGGACGTAGTCGCAGGGGTTGTCGAAGCACACTGAGATTGCCGACATTGTGGCGGAATCCATGATTCTGCCTATCGCCACCAGAAGTACCCCGTTCTTGTCGATGGAGACCGGAACCACCTTGTTCTTCTTCATGAACTCGAAGGAGAACTTGTCGAAAAGCTCCTTGTCGATGTCCAGCATGTCCAGCTCAACGCAGGGGATGTTGTAGTACTCGGATAGAGCGTCAAGCTCGCCTGCCTCGGTGATGTACTCCTTCGTCAGCATGTAATCGCGGACCGGAATGTTGAGTCTCTGGCACTCCGTGAGGATGGTCTCGGACTCTTTCTTCTTGACGATTTTTTTGCTTACGTAGTATTGAAGTATCTCAAAATCTATGTTCATTGTTTTACCCGTTTCGCCGCCAAGACCCGTTTGAAGGCCCGCCGGCAGATTTTAGTATTAAGCGATAGTCGTCATGATGGAGATCATTGGCGAGTAGATCGCTATGAAGAGCGTTCCTACTATAAGACCCATGAGCATGAGCATTATAGGCTGTATTTTTGAAGTTACCGATGTGAGAGTGGTCTCAACCCTGTCGTCAAAGAAGGTGCAGGACCTTGTGAGAACCTCGTCGAGGGAAGCTGTCTTCTCGCCAACGGCAACCATCTGAATCATCATGTCAGGGAAAAGTTTGTACTTCTGGAGAGCGCCGGCAAGGCTTGCACCCTGCAGAACGTCGTCCGTGGCCTTTTTGAATCTCCTTGCCACGTCCTGATTTCCGAGAACCACCTGGATGGAGACCATTGCGTCGGAAATATCCATGCCGCTGGAGAGCAGCAAACTGAATCCTCTTGCAAATCTTGCGGTGATAAGATCTGTGGTGACCTTGCCGATGAGAGGCGCCTTGATTTTAAACACGTCAAAAGCGTATTTTCCTTTCTTTGTCCTCAGGAAGACGAAGATCAGGAAGGCGGCGCCGATTATAACCAGGAGTATTGTTTTATAGTTGTTAAGCACAAAGTCGGACAGATCGTAAACGACTTTCGTGATGCCTTCAGGCTTTATTTCCAGTGAGGACAGCGACTTTCTGAAAGTCGGAACGATGAACGCCAGCATGGCCACAAGGATGCCCAGGGTCATCACGCCAAGCATTGTCGGATAAGCCATGGCGCTTTTGGTCTTCTTCTTGATCTTGGCGTCTGTCTCATAGTAATCGGCAAGGGCCGTGAAAACCATGTCCAGTTTTCCGCTGATCTCGCCAACGTAAACCATGCTTCTGAAGAAGTCCGGAAAAGCCTTGTCGTGTTTGTTGAAGGCGTCCGAGAGCATCATACCGCCCTTTACGTCTTCAGCGACAACCTCCAGAATGGACTTCAGGAAAGCGTTGTAAGGCTGGGCCTTGAGAAGATCCAGGGCTGCCATGAGAGACATACCCGAGTTGAGCATGATTGCGTACTGGCGGCAGAAGGATGTGATGTCCTGGGTCTTCAGCTTTCCGGTACCGAGAGTGAAGAAGGAGGACGGGGAGCCGCCTTTGTAAATTTTGAACGAGATCAGGTACAGATTCTGCTTCGAGAGCTGAACCGCAAGATCGTGTTCGTCTTTGGCAATGAATATTCCGCTGAATTTTTCCTTGGCGAGATTCACTGCCGTGTACTTGTACTTTTGCATTTGTTGCTCCTTGAATTGCCGTATTTATGCGTCAAAAGTCATATCCGGTCCGCTGTTTTTTCACAGGGAACCGGTCAGAAGATTCATGTATCCGTTGATCAGGAATGTTCCGAAGAATATCATGATCACAATTCCCAGCACCATGAAAGGCACGAAAGGGTATTGGGTGTGTTTTTCGTTCTTTGAAACCTTGCGCACGATGAGGAGCACAATGCTTCCCACGATGGTGGCGATGAGCATGGCGCCAAGCATTCTCTCCCAGCCGAGAAGCATGCCCGCCACTGCGGCTAGTTTAATGTCGCCGCCGCCCATGGATTCAACACCCGCTTTTTTCTCGAAAATTACCGAGATAACAAGGAATGAGAAACCGAAAACGGCACAGCCGATGGCTCTTGAGTACCAGGTCACCGTGGTGTCGACCTTCGTGGCAGAAAGGACAAGTGTCGCAATCGCCAACACGCCAAGGGCAATCTGCAGCGAATCCGGTACCATCAGATACTCAAAGTCCGTGCAGGTCATTGTCAGCAGTATCGAAAGGGACACGGCCCAGATGCAGGCCATGGGAATGCTCTTGTTCCAGAAAACCGCCACGCAGGCAACCCAGATGAGGGCATTGCCGATTTCCACAAGTGTGTACCTGATGGGTATCCTCGTGCGGCAGGACCTGCATTTTCCGCCTAAAATCAGGTAGGAAATTACAGGAATGTTGTCGTACCACTTGAGGGTGTATTTGCATTTCGGGCAGTGGGACCTGGGAACGGCGATGTTTATACCGTTGGGAAGACGGTAAATCAGCACGTTGAGAAAACTGCCGATGCAAAGACCCAGGAGCGCCGCGAAAAAGTAAACAAGTCCAATCATCTTGTGCTAACCTCCGAATCAGAAGTTGTTGAGCGAGCCGAACTGGTCAGCGTAGAGCCCGCCAAAGAGCTCCAGGTGCTCTCTAATGACCGGCTTTTCTTTCTTAATGCCAAGGTCCTCAAACTTTATCTTGTTCTCCTCCGCCTCTTCGTTTACGAGGGGAAGGATGAAACTGAATTCTTCAGGCATATTAACGTAAACGCAGGAAGGATCCTTGATGGCCGTAAGCCTGCTGTTTGCCCGTATAAATTCCAGAACATATTTGACGAAGATTCTGAAATTCTCGTAGGCCACGCCCTCCTGGGTGTCCGGAAGGGGTCTCTGCATCCACTTGGGGAGGACCCTTGGCGTCTTCCTCGGAAGAGTTTTCACAGTCTGGGCAATGGTTCTCTCCTGGGTCGGAGCGCTGTCCGTGAGCAGGCCCTCGCCTTCCGATTCTGCGCCCTCCTGGCTTTCGCCGCCGCCCATCATGGTCAGCTGCTTTGCCTTGGCCTTTTCCTTGGCGTTTATAACCGCAAGTTCAGCCACGTCGTGGGAGAAAAGCATGTTCTCGGCAACGGGTTTCGACTGGTTGAGAATGCTCCACCCGAAAGGAAGATCGATGCACCCGAGAGCAATACCCTTCGAAAGGAAAGTGATGGTGGATTCCACCTCTTTGAGGTCCAGAAGGATGCATGTGTCATTGGCGAGCTTGGTGTTGAGCACAGCTGCGCCGCAGCCTGCAGCGGAACCCTCGAAAGTGAGGATTTTTGCGAACATATTGCAGCCTGAGCAGGCGGTGTATATCTTCTGAAGCAGCTGATTTCTGGCGATGGTCACGCAGAAAGTTGAATACTGCTTGTTCTGTTTAACGATGGAGTTGTTCACACGGAGCTCCTTGAGGTTGAGATAGTTGCTCTCAAGGGCCACGTTGAAGAGGTTCATCGTGTTCTTCTTGTTGATGCCCGGAATGTTGAAACTTGTGGTCGAAATCAATGAATTCGGTACAAGAACGGTAACAAAAGCCGATTTTCCCGCGTAAGACGGGTTGGAGTTCGCATATTCGGTCAGGCAGCGCATGAATTCCTGGTAAAACTCCTCGTCAAGGTTTCTGGCCTTGTAGGGCTTCACGTCATATTTGATGGAGTTCTTGTCGTGTCCCACGCCTGAATAAAAAGCAATTTGTTTGTCTTCAGGCTTGATCGCTATTACGGTTGAAAATCCGTTTCTTGCCATTGTTTTTTTAGCTCCTTAAAGGATTTTTGTTGTTTCTTAAGTTTAATAGCCCTCGCCGCTCTCTGCGCTGTCCGAAAGGCCAGGCGCACCGCTTCCGTGGTACTCTATAAGTTCTCCCGATGTGTTAAACACCAGCTTCATCACCGATTTGTCCGTGGATGCCTTCTTTACGATCCAGGTGAGATTCACGTCGTCGCTCTCGTCCTTGTCGAAAATATACTCTCCTTCGTATTTCCCCAAGAAAGCACTGGATGACACCAGGTTTTCATCGTCATCTCCTGAGAATCCTTTGAAGGTCAAGATTAAATCCTCCGCCACCTGCGACAGGTCAGCCCTCTCGGAAACCTTTGTGGAAATCCTCTTGTTCGTGTAAATACTCAGCTCCGCTATCGTGAGAAGCACGGAACAGAGCGCAAAAATAACCAGCAGCGTGACGATGGCGAGCTCAATGGCGACGCCCTTATTATTTGCCTTCTTTTTCAGCAATTTCAGCATCACTCAGCCACCTTCCTTAACGGTTATAACCTTCTCGTAACTGTCGATATTGAGAACCGTGTGCTTCTTTGCGTCCTTCACTACAGCGGAAAAAAACGCTCTTCCAGTTACGGAATCATACCTGAGGTCAATCTCGACCGTGCAGCCCGAAACCTCATAGTTTTCCACCACAACGTCAGGATATTTTTCATCTACAGGCACGTCAGACACCGTCGGATTGGTTTGAACGAAATCCCTCCTGATTCTCCTGTAGTCAGAATAATCATCCGTACCCTTGAAGACCTCAAGCGCGTTCTCGGCGATGATCAAAGCCTCGTTTTTGCCGTTCATGTTTGCGGAGGTCTTTGAAAAAGCCTCAATGCAGGTTATAGCCGCAGCGCTGACGGCAATAATGACCGCCATGGCGACGACAGCTTCCGCTATGGTTACGCCTCTCTTATTCAGTTTGGTTTTCCCGCGTCTCTTCATATCGCCAATGTCAACCGCCTAAACCCGGTTCTTCGCCCCCGCCGGGAGCCTCAGCTGTTCCGAGCCTTGCGGATCTAAGCGACACAACCATCTTATATGACTTGTGCTGCTCCTGGACCTTCTTTCCGGGGGTCATATATGTGTAATCAACGGTGGCGTATATCATTTTGGTCGGATTTTCGTAAGTACTGAACGTCACATCGTCGATTTCGTCAATTTCATAAACTGCGGGCTCGCCGCCAAGGGTAAAAGTTAGCGTCTTTGCCTCTTCGTCAAAAACCATCCTGTTAACAGGAACGCTGCCCTCCATCACAATGAGTTCATGACTGTCCTCGCTGATTGCAAAGGTGTAGCTTGAGCTGTCATTGGCGGCAACAAAGTCCCGGAATGCCCTTGAAAGCGTCCCCGAATCCTGGATAGTCTGATACCTGGCGGCGCCAATGGTGACCCAACTGTTGCAAATGAGGGTAAACGAAACAACCATTATGGACATTATCTCCACAACGGCCATTACGATTACAAGTTCTGTAAGAGTTGAGCCTCTTTTCCTGCGCAAGTGAAAAGCCCTCCCGAAGCTGAATTAACTTTTCCTCCAAACGCCCTCTGCGTAAACGTGAAGGCATAATAATTCTTTTATATCTTATCACTTTTTTATTCAACAGGCAACAGGTGTTATTTAACGCGATTTTATTTAAAATATAATTAAAGCGGCGGGGTAGTTTTCTTAAAATTTTCGAACCGTATTGTCGAAAACCGCTTCTTGTTATATACTCTCCCCTATCACGCGCCGGAAGGCGCAACGGTGGTATCCGGTTATTGAAAACCCTCTTCCGAACCGCTTCGGCGCCCATAATTATTTTTACCAAGGAGAAAAAGAATATGAAACTGATTGAGTTTCTTGATGACTGGATAGAGAATTTTCACAAATATCTTGTAAAGCATCAGACGTATGTCCGCTATAAAAGCAACATCGACAACTACATCCGGCCCAGCGCAATCGCACGCATGGAGCTTGGCGATGTGACCCGAAAAGATGTCCAGGCATTCGTCAACGGCATGAAGTCCGTCACCGGCAAACGCACCGGCCGCCCCCTCTCCGCAGGCACCATCAACAACACCTACGTGGTCCTCCAGTGCGCCTTCAACCACGCTGAGGAGTACGAAATAATCACCCGCAACCCCTGCAAGAAAATCCGCCGCATCCCCGTTGCCCAATCCGACACAGACGCCAAGTGCTTCACCATCGCCGAGCAGCGCCGCATCGAACAGTACATCGAATCCACCAAGAACACGGAGCTCTACTGCTACATTCTGGACCTGTACACCGGCCTTCGCATTGGCGAGCTCTGCGCCCTCCGCTGGGAGGACATCGACTTTAACGCCAAGACCCTCTACGTCAAAAGCGCCTGCTACTCCAGCACCAACAGCGAGGGCCACTGGGAGCTCATCACCGACACGCCAAAGAGCCGCACCTCCGTCCGTGACATCCCCCTGCCCCCGCACATCGTCCGCATGCTCACCAAGCTCTGGCGCCACTCCAAGAGCGAATACATCGTCGCCAGGGCCGACGGCACCCGCATCACCCCCTGGACCTGCCGCAACACCTACGATCGCATGCTCCAAACCCTGGGCATCCGCCACCTGAACTTCCACTGCCTGCGCCACACTTTTGCCACCCGTGCCATCGAGAACGGCATGGACTTCAAGACCCTCTCAGTGATCCTGGGCCACGCCTCCCCGGCCATCACCATGAACATCTACACCCACTCCACCCAGGAGCACAAACGGGGCATGATGAACCTGATGAAACGGGTTGGCTGACCGCATTTTTTCGGGCGTTTTCGGTGTTTTTCACCGGCCCATTTTCGGCAGTTTTCCGCCCTTTTTTCCAACACGCCAATGCACCACGCCGCCGGTCCCCCGGCGGTTTTTTCAGCCGTTTTACCGCTGTTTTTGAATTTGTGTTTTTCCGTATTTTTAGGTATTTTTTGGTTCCATACAAAACCGTTTTTAAACAATTACATCAAGCCTGTATATTCTCATCATTAAACAGCAAGTCCACATTTTTTGAAATGAGACAACGGGTTTCGTTGTGCCCCAAGGCAGCAATTGCCCCGCACCGCCAACAACATGTTGTGGAAGGCGGAATATTGCGTTAAAAAAGGCGATTTAATATTCTCCAACATCATTAAAAAATCGAACCTTTCGTCTGATAAACAGGCGGTCAGAGAGATGAATATGGCTCTCTCTGAGTGGAGTGC
>CACZNV010000120.1 GCA_902782645.1 uncultured Ruminococcus sp.
GCAGCGGGAACACTCTCCACAACTCCTGCGTGAACGTGAGGACATTTGCTGGCTGCAATGTGTATTCCCATGCCTGTGCCGCAGAAAACAAGGGCCCTTTCAAACTCACCCTCAGCAATCATGCTTCCGACCCTTAGGCCTATGCGGTGAAACATAAGGTCCGTGTCCCTGTCGGGATCGCTTCCTTCAACAACTCCCACGTCCGTGATTTTCCAGCCCTTTTCCCGGAGATGGGCGCAGACAGCTTCTTTCAGCGGGTAGCCCGCAAAATCAGCTCCGACAACCAGATATTTGTCCTTGACTGTCTTCATCGTCAAATGAACTCCCTTCGTTTTATACCGGAATTATACAGGAATAATACCTGCTTGTAAAATGCTAATTTGAACAGAAGTCCGGTCACTTTTCGTCTCATTTTTCCTATTTATACGAAAAAACAGTTACAGCACCGTTTTTTCGGCAGGCTGTAACTGTCATAATTTTATGTCGCTTTTAAGCCGTTTCGAATTACGGCGCCTCGGTCACATCCGGAACAACCGTTTCAAATTCCTCCGGGGTCGCAGTCTCGTTTTCTTCGGGAGCGGGAGTCGCAGAGGGAGCCGGGGTCGGGGTCTTATGGAGCTCGTCCCAGATTACTTTAAAAGCCTTAACGTCAATCCAGAATGCGGGACGAACGGTATTGTTTATAACCTGGGTGAGCGCACCGTTTGTGCTTATAAAGCCGTTGACGTCAACATAGGCCACAAAGGAAGTTGAGCTGCCCGGAGTCCTCAAAAACCACCAGCAGTAAGCTGTCTTGCTCGTGGAGGCCTGTGCTCCATTGGCGATTGCATATGCAGTAGGTGAAGCTTTTCTTTCATTGGCATCCATGTACATTTCGACTTCGTCAATGCTCAGCAGGAATATCTTATCGCTTGTGTCGTTTCCGCCTTCAACCTTTGTCTTGGAATTTGCATCCCCGGAAACAGTTGTAGTCAATATAGCTTTTGCTTCTTCTTGGGTGAAAGCTTCGCTGATAAAAGTCTCATTGAGCCACTTTCTCGCAGTGGAGGTCTCCCAGGTTGTATCTCCGCCCTTTTCGTTGTACTGAACAGCGTCAAGCCCCGCAACGCTTATAACAAGAGCTTTTCCGTCCTCTCTGTCGATAACAAGCCACTCGATTTCCTCTTTCGCTTCGGGATCGTTGTTCTGCTCGTATCTGCCGAAAGTAAACGTCTCTCCTATGTCAAGCAGTCCTGTTTCGGTTTTTTTATCAATCTTGCCCGTTGTTTTCTTCGGCGTGCATGCAGATGCAGCGGCAGCAGTCATCAGTACTGCAAGCAATAACGTCGCAATCTTAAGAAAAAAAGATCTAGAGTTTTTCATTTTAATCTCCGTTTCTCAAATAATTCAGACAGCCGAAGCATATCTTCGCTCACGGTTTCCACCTTTCATTTTATCAAATGGCAAAATTCTTTTCAACTAAATCATTGCGGCCACGTTCACTTTTAAGGGTCGTATTCCCCTATCACCCTAATTCACACACGCCAATGCAAAAAAGAGCACCCTCCGGCCGATAGCCTTAAGATGCTCCTTTTTATGCGAACCGTAATCCGCATCGGTCCGGTTTCCGGATCAAAGCTTCTCTTTGATCTTAGCCGCTTTACCGACTCTGTCTCTGAGGTAATAAAGTTTCGCTCTGCGAATCTTACCGTGTCTGACTACGGTTATACCTGCGATTTTAGGCGAATGTACCGGGAAAACTCTCTCTACGCCAACGCCGTAGGAAATTTTGCGAACTGTGAAAGTCTCACAGAGGCCTTCTCCGCGCATACCGATAACGGTACCTTCAAAAACCTGGATTCTCTCGCGGCTGCCTTCAATAACCTTAAACTGAACCTTAACGAAATCGCCGATTCTGAGCTTTGTGGGTTCTGCCTTCAGGTAGTCAGCCTCTACTGCTTTAATGATATCCATATAATTCACTCCTCTCCTCGTAGACGTTCGTGCAATGAATGGCAGAGGACCGTCCTTATATGCTGCCGGCGCAACGGGAATGCGTTTTTTAGGCGACAGCTTTGCGATTATATCAAAACGGGAATATGCTGTCAACGGGAATTTTTGCGTTTATTCGCGGTTTTTTCAACGTTTTTGTTTTCCCTTGGCGGTGTTAAATAAGTGTTAAATCAATTGTAAATCAAGCTTAAATATTATACAATTCATGTTGCCGTATTCAGCAGCTTTTAAAGACAGTGACGAACACTTTTGAGAATGGAAACGGCAGGATTGGAATTATCAAAATGGCTGAAAAAGTTAAAAAACGGAAAAAAGATAAAGCAGGCGAAAACGGAGCCTGCAAGACAAGAGTTTGTTCCGTTGGCGGTGAGGCGCTGATGGAAGGCATTATGATGCGCTGCCCTTCAGGTTACGCACAAGTTGTGAGAGCCCCTGACGGACATCTCATTATCGAGACCAAGCGCCAGGCGCAGTTCGGCGCAGGGAACAAGTTTCTCAGCCTTCCCCTGGTGAGAGGTACGATAAGGCTTGCGGATTCCCTGGTTGTAGGCACAAAAGCGCTTTTCAACTCTGCCGAGATATCCGCATCGGAGGACGATCCGAACTACAAGCCTTCGAAGTTTGACCTCTGGGTGGAGAAAAAGCTCGGGAACAAAGCAATGGGCGTAGTGATGACGCTGTCCCTCATTCTTGCACTCGCTGTCGCAATCGGTCTTTTCTTCTTCCTCCCCAGAGCGATCGTGGAGTGGGGTATCGAAAGAATTCCGGGCGTTCACCTTCCCTGGATTGTCGGAAACATTATCGAAGGCGTTATACGCATGCTCATTTTCGTGGGCTATCTCGCCCTCATATCTGTTATGAAGGACATACGCCGGGTGTTCATGTACCACGGCGCGGAACATAAAACTATTTTCTGCTACGAAAAATACGAAGAGCTGACTGTGGAGAACGTCAGGAAACAGTCAAAGCACCACCCCAGGTGCGGGACCGCATTCCTTTTCGTTGTCATGATAATCAGTATCCTTGTCCATTCGGTGATTCCGGACCTGGGAAACGTGTGGCTTAACATTCTTGTCAGGATCCTCTCGCTGCCGGTTGTTGCCGGTATCGCCTATGAGTTCAACCGCTATGCGGGATCCCATGAGAACGGCTTTGTCAAGGTGCTGCGTGCCCCCGGCCTCCTTATGCAGAGATTCACCACAAAAGAGCCTGAGGACGACATGATTGAGGTTGCCATCGTGGCTCTTAAGGAAGCTCTGAAGCTTGATGAGATGCCGGACTATTCCGCAAAGACACCCGACCTTCCCGAAGCAGCTGAGGTTGCTGAGCCTTCCGACGGAGCTGAAACTGTCAACGAATTTGAAACTCCCGACGCATCTGAAACTCCCGATGCACCCGAAGACGCCAATGACGCCCCTGTTGAAGATCCCGACGGATCCGTTGACATCGTAGTCGAAGGCGTGAAAACCTCCGGGAAAATCTCCGGCGAGGCAGGTAGCGGCGATACATATTCAGACGCGGAGATTGACGGGAACTGGAATACATCATTGTTCTTTTAATTCAAACCAACCGGCAACGCAAACTGATTTTACAAGGAGACAGTTGTGAAATTAAAGGATTTAAGGCGTTTCGCAAAAAAGAGCCTTGCCGAGTCCGGTATCACAGATGCCGACTCATCAAAGCTTGAGCTTCTTTTTGAGTACGCCTTTACTTTTTCGAGAAATTTCATACTCTCGGAGCCTGACCACGAAATCCCGGAAAACGAAAAGCTTTCGCTCTTCAAAGAGGCTCTTGCCTCTGTGTGCGCAGGCATGCCCGTTCAGTATGCCGTCGGTTTTTCCTATTTTTGCGGAAACAAATACATTGTGACGCCGGATGTTCTGATTCCGAGACTTGAGACTGAGCTTCTTGTAGATATGGGTGTAAAAACCGCCTCGGCCCTTGCCGGGTCCCTTCAAAGGCCCGTCAAAGTTCTCGACCTTTGTTCGGGAAGCGGCGCTATAGGCATTGGCGTCAAGAGCAAATGCCCGGGCTGCCTGGTGTCTTTAAGCGACGTGTCGGCTGCCGCGATAAATGTTTCCAAACAAAACGCCAATGCAATTCTCGGCTCCGAAAAGAGCCTCGACTATTACACGGGCAGTTTTCTTGACCACTTCACCAAAGACGGCGGGCAGCGTTTTGACCTGATTCTTTCAAATCCGCCTTACATTCCCACCGAAGTTATAAAGACTCTCCCACGGGACGTGAGGGACTATGAGCCCAGGCTTGCCCTTGACGGCGGCGCCGGCGGCCTTATACCCTACGAAAAAATTGCCGCCGGCCTTAAGGCAGTTCTCTTCCCCCACGGTGTAGTTATATTTGAGATTGGCGAGGAGCAGGGAAACGCGGTCAGAGCAATTCTCAAAAACAAAGGTTTCTCGAGAGTTGAAATCATTAAAGACCTTGACGGCAAGGACCGTTTTGTGGCCGCCACAAGCGCCGGTGAGCTTCTTTCTGAAAACGACCCGCTCTTTGATGCCCACAGGGCCGTTCTGAGAGCGTTTAAAGACATTGGCGATGCAGGGGATATATCTTCACCTCCAATCAGCAAAGATGCCTCAGAATGCGTTCTGAGCGAAAATGAAGCATTTACCCCTTCAGAGCCTGCAGATTGTGCCTTGCCGGAAAGCAGTTCCGATGAGGAAAAGGACACCGTGCCCTGCGGCGTCGGCGCATCTCCCGAAAGCCCTGTGTCTGTTATTAAAGGCGTGGGACCCAAGACCGAAGCCGCGCTGAAAAAGCTCGGCATCAATAACATCTCAGACCTTCTCAACTTCCTGCCCGCAGGTTACGAGGACCGCAAAAACATTCTCGATATAAGGACAGCCGCAGGAAATCTT
The DNA here is from genome assembly GCA_902782645.1 of uncultured Ruminococcus sp. GTDB lineage: Bacteria > Bacillota > Clostridia > UBA1212 > UBA1212 > UBA1212. The sequence goes on from CACZNV010000120.1 coordinate 4,872, forward strand.
CTCCCCGGCGAATCCGTCTTCGGCACCCTCAACCTTACCGTAAACAGCTTCAGCGAACGGGGCAATCCCAGAAACCCTGTATTTGTCTATTCATGTTCCGACGGGACCGGTATCATTGACGCGGTCTTTTTCAACAACAAATATGTAAAAAACCTTATCCGTGTCGGCAGGAAGTACTGGTTTTACGGCAGGATTAAGCGCAGTCCCGATTTCTTCGCCAGCGTTTCCATGCAGCAGCCCAAGTTTGCGGACTCATCAAACACAAAGCAGACCGTGGACTTTCTCGTGCTCTCCCCTGTTTACAGGACCGGCGGCAAACTTGGCAATAAGGAAATCGCCAATGCAGTAAAGGGCGCCCTTCTCCTCTGCGGAGACGCCGCCTCCCCCGGCGGCTCAAAGCCTTTACTTCCCGCAATTATCCGAAAAAAATACAATTTCGGAAGCGGCACGGGCCTCATAAAAACTCTTCACTTTCCCGCAACCGCCGCAGAGGCTTACGAAGCCCGCAGAAGGATTGAATTCGAGAAGCTTCTCGACATTGCCCTTAACATAAGAGCACTCAAAGGCGCCCGTGAATCAGGCCTTTCGGGCATCAGCTTTAAGCGCTGCGACATCGAAGCATTCAAATCAAAACTGCCTTTCAAGCTCACGGACGGGCAGCTTGCCGTGATTGACAGAATTTTCTCCGACATGGAGTCCGAAAAGCCTATGAACCGCCTCATAAACGGTGACGTGGGCTCCGGAAAAACCGTGGTCGCCTTGGCGGCAATTTTCAACGCCATCGCCAACGGCAAGCAGGCGGCCCTCATGGTGCCGTCAACGGTTCTTGCCGCCCAGCACATGGCAAAAATAAGCTCAATTCTCTCCTCTCTCGGCATCGACTCCGAGATGCTCTACAGTTCAACCAAGATTTCCGAAAGGAAACGCATCTTAAAACGAATTGAAAACGGTGATCCGATTTGCCTCATTGGCACCCACAGTCTCATTGGCGACAATGTGAACTACAGGAACCTGGGTCTCGTTGTGATTGACGAGCAGCACCGCTTCGGCGTCATGCAGAGGGCAAGCCTGATTAATAAATCCGGAACCACTGTGCCCGACGTTCTTTCACTCACCGCAACGCCAATTCCCCGCTCCCTCGCCCTTGTTCTCTACGGCGACATGGATATTTCGGTACTCTCGGAAAAGCCTGCGGGACGTCTCCCCGTCGCCACATATCTCTACACTTCAAAGGACAGACCTGCGGTTTACAAGAGAGCCGCAGACCTGGTAAAGTCCGGCGGCCGGGTTTACATTGTTCACGCAAAAATAGATAAAAACGACGAAAGCGACCCCCTTGACGCCAATTCAGACCAGCTTCTCGGATGCGTCGAGAACCACGACCTTCTCTCCGGTACTGTCTTTGCCGGCATACCCACTGGACTGATTCACGGAAAGCTTTCGGACCGGGAAAAGCAGGCTCAGATGGATTCTTTTTCCTCCGGCGATACCAAGGTTCTTTTTGCCACAACTGTTATTGAGGTTGGCGTCGACGTGCCCTCCGCAACCCTTATGATCATCGAAAACGCAGAGCGGTTCGGTCTCTCCACCCTTCACCAGCTGCGGGGCCGTGTGGGCCGCGGAGCCTCAAAATCTTACTGCATTCTGATAAGCGACAAGAGCTCCGAGCGGCTTGAAGTAATGACCGAAACAAACGACGGATTCAAAATTGCCGAAAAGGACCTTGAGCTTAGAGGCCCCGGCGATTTCTTCGGAACAGCCCAAACAGGCGCAGGCGACGAGGCCTCCGCAGCGGCTTCCGCAGACCCCAAAATGCTTGAGGCGGTTAAAGAATCCGCAGATCTTATCACAAGCCTTGCCGAATCCGGCTCAGACCCGGAGTGCGCCGAATACATTGAATCGGTTACCGAAAAAGCAAGACACATCACCCTCTGACAGAGCCCAAAATCATGATTTTTGGAGAATCGAGTAGGGGCTATTTGTTAGCCCCTCTCACACCACCATACGTGCCGTTCGGCATACGGCGGTTCAACTCAAATAATAATCCAAACAACTCAGTAGTCCTCGTTTGGCGAGGATTTCCTTGTTTA
>CACZNV010000121.1 GCA_902782645.1 uncultured Ruminococcus sp.
AACTTCCCGTCTGAAAGGCTTCTGCTCGTAGGAGACTTTAACCATGAAGACCTTGCAGTCAAGTCCGAAGTATGCGCACGCCATTGAGAGAGCTGTGCCCCACTGTCCTGCGCCTGTCTCTGTGGTAACGCCTTTGAGACCCTGCTTCTTGGCGTAGTAAGCCTGAGCTATGGCGGAGTTGAGCTTGTGGGAGCCGCTTGTGTTGTTGCCCTCAAACTTGTAGTAAATCTCTGCGGGAGTGTCGAGAGCTTTCTCGAGGCAGTAGGCCCTTACCAGCGGGGAGGGTCTGAACATCTTGTAGAAGTCGTATATTTCCTGGGGAATCGGGAAGTAAGCTGTGTTCTCGTCAAGTTCCTGCTTTATAAGCTCTTCGCAGAACACAGGAGCAAGATCAGCTTCCGTGACAGGTTTTAACGTTCCGGGGTTGAGCAGCGGAGCCGGCTTGTTGATCATGTCGGCCCTCAGGTTATACCAACTCTTAGGCATCTCTTCTTCTGTCAGATAAATTTTGTAGGGAATTTTAGTCATTTTGTTCGCCGCCTTTCTTTACGGTAGTTTTTTGAATTGCCAATGGGTTTTATGCATTGGCGGTGAGTGTCTTTTTAAGATATTCCAGGGCTTCTCTGTATCCTTCAAAGCCCTTCCCTTTTACGGTTTTTACGCAGGCCATTCCGGCGTAGGAGATGTGTCTGAAAGGTTCTCTTGCAGTCGGGTCCGTAATGTGTACCTCCACCGCGGGGATGCTTACCGCCTTTAACGCATCAAGAATCGCAACGCTGGTGTGGGTGTACGCGGCCGGGTTTATCACAATGCCGTCGAAAGTGCCGTACGCCGCCTGGATGCAGTCCACAAGGTCACCCTCGTGGTTTGACTGCACGCATTTAGTCTTGACGCCAATCTCATCCGACCACCTGCCGATGCTTGAAAGAAGATCGTTGTAGGTTCCCTTGCCGTAAAGTTCAGGTTCTCTAAGTCCCAGCATGTTGATATTCGGCCCGTTTATCACAAGTATGTTCAGCATGTCACATTCCTTTCAGCCTTTTCAGTATCTCGCCGGCAACAAAGCCCGCTCTGTAACCGTCGTTTTTAACTTTAATGTCTGCAAACTCTTCGTAGAGCCGCCATCGTTCCTCGTAGAGCGCCTTGACGCCTTTGGTTTTTGATATCGGTCTTCCCTTCGATGAGAGGAGGTCAAGGGGCCTGTCAAGGAGCACTATGTTCGAGTTCTGACGGAGCAGCGGGTAGTTTTCCTTTCTTGTGACCACGCCTCCTCCGGTGGATATCACAAGTCCGGATTTTGCGCCGATTTCCCTCAGAACACCTGTTTCTATCTTTCTGAAAGCGTCCTCGCCCTCCTCCTCAATGATTTCGGAAGGCCTTTTGCCGGTCCTGCTTTCAATCTCGGCATCTATGTCCGCAATTTCCCTGCCGGTAAACGCTTTGATTTTCTTGGCGATAAGACTCTTGCCGCTTCCCGGCATCCCGATGAGGGCAATGTTTTTCATGGAAAAATCCAGTTCCTTAACAACCTTTGCGGTGATACTGTCGTCGAGGCTCTTCCCGGTGAACAGTTCCGAGCTTCTCACGGCCTGGGCCACCAGCATATAAAGACCGTTCATGGAGGGTATTCCCAGCTTTTCGGCCTGCAGCAGAAGTCCCGTTCTCGCAGGGTTGTATATGAGGTCGAACACGCCAATGCACTCCTTGAACATTTCAAGATTCACAGGCGAAGGCCCGTTGTCCGGGAACATTCCCACGGGGGTGGTGTTGACGATTATCTTTGCGTCGGCGTGTCTGTCTATGTTTTCGTAGTTGTTCTCCCCCATTCTGCTGATGTTGACGATGGGTGAGGCGCCGAGGGTTTTAAGGGCGTCGATGACGGAGACCGAGGCGCCGCCGCTTCCAAGCACCAGGGTTTTCCTCCCTTTAACATCGATTCCCGAAACTTTCACCATTTCGGTGAAGCCGTACACATCGGTGTTGTCGCCGTAAAGGCCGCCGTCGGGAAGCCTTATGACCGTGTTCACGCTGCCGGTGCGGCTTGCGGTCTCCGAAAGCTTTGTCATAAGGGGCAGGACAGTCTTTTTGTAGGGGATGGTCACATTGATGCCCGTGAAGGGGCCGTTCAGGATGAAGTCAGAAACCTCATCTGCACTCTTCTCGAAAAGCACATAAGAGTAGTCTCCGAGATACGAATGTATTTTCGGGGAATAGCTGTGTATTAATTTGGCTCCGAGAAGACCGCTTGAAACCATCATAACACCTCGCTGTAGCTGCCGAGATAGCTGAACTGTTCGCACAGGGTGGGCAGATCGCCGAGAAGGCGGAGAAGCCTTGGCGAGTACACCGGCGTGTCGAAATCAAAATAGAACATGAATTCAAACTCTTTTCCCGGAAGAGGACGGCTTTCAAGTTTGTTTATGTTGACGCCAAGGGCGTAAAACCTTGCCAGCAGTTTGTAAAGGGATCCGGGGACGTGGGGCAGCGTGAGCATGACGCTTGTTCTGTCCGCGCCGGGGTAGATTTCAAGTTCTTTGGAAATGCAAATGAATCTTGTGTAGTTGTTTTCCGTGTTCTGCACGGAATCTTTCAGGCAGGTCAGCCCGTAGAAGCTGACGCACTGCTTTGAGGCCAGCGCGGCGATGTCTTTTCTTCCGGACTCCGCCACCATTTTTGCGGCAACCGCCGTGTTCTCGCAGGGGATAATCTTGACGCCTTTTAACTCGCCAAGGAACTCCGAACACTGGCTGATGGCCTGCTCGTGTGAATAAATCTCCTTGATGTCCTTAATATCGGTCCCCGGATTTGCAAGCAGGCAGTGCTCAATTTTGATCCGGATGCTCCGCACGATGCTGAACCTGTGGCTCATCATCAGGTCGTACACGCTGTTCACGGAGCCTGCGGTGCTGTTTTCCACCGGGATGACGCCGTATTTGCAGAGACCGTTTTCAATCGCCTTAAACACGGCTTCAAAAGATGAAAAATACATGATTGAGGCCCTTCTGAAAAGCCTGTCGCAGGCGTACTGGGAGTTTGCGCCTGCTGCGCCCTGGCAGGCCACGAATGACTGCTCCGGGAAAAGCCTTGGCGTGTTCTCAATGGCGCTTTCGATTTTTGCGGTGAGCTCTGTGCCGTTGCCGAGTATCCTGCTCTGGTGATCCCTGGACAGCTCAAAAATGACCGAGTATAAAATTTCGGAGTAGTCTCTGAGCTCCTCCGGAGTCATTTCGGAGATTTTGGCGAGTTTTTCCCGCTCTCTCACCGGGTCAAGAACCGGAAGACCCTTTTCTCTCTTGTACTCCGCAATTTTTGCAGCCACGTCCATGCGTTCCGAGAACAGCTCCACCAGCTTTTTATCGATTGTATCAATATTTTCTCTGAGTTCTTTGATGTCCATATCAGTCAGTCCTTTTCATCGCCAAGCATTGCGTCGTAGATTGCTATCGCCGTGACGGCCTCCACCACAGGCACCGCTCTCGGTACCACGCATGGGTCATGTCTTCCTTTCACAGACATAATGACGCCCTCGCCGGTCTTCAAATTAACGCTCTCCTGCTCTTTAATTATAGAAGGAGTGGGTTTCACTGCCACCTTGAAGGTTATGGGCATTCCGTCGGAAATGCCGCCAAGGATACCGCCGCAGTTGTTGGTTCTCGTCTTAACCTTGCCGGCTTTGTCAAAGTAGAACGGGTCGTTCGCCTCGCTGCCCTTCATTTCAGTGCATGCAAAGCCTTTGCCGAATTCAATACCTTTAACAGCGGGTATTCCGAAAACAGCCGCCGATATTTTGCCCTCAAGTCCGCCGAACACGGGGCCGCCGATTCCTGCGGGCATTCCTGTTACGGCGCATTCGATTATTCCGCCAATGGAATCTCCCTCCGCTCTTGCGTTTTCAATCTCCGAGAGCATCTCCTTTGCGGATTTTTCGCTGACGGCGGGAAAGTCTTCGCAGATATGGTTCTCAGGGAAAGAGCCTTCGTCTGTGACCTTTCCGATGCGGTAAGCTCTCGCACTGATTTCAATGCCCTCCTCACGGAGAAACTGAAGTATCATGCCTCCGGCGATACACATCGGCGCCGTGAGTCTTCCTGAGAACTGACCGCCGCCGGTCTTGCCTCTTTCGTCGCCGTACTTTACCGCCGCAGTGTAGTCAGCATGGCCCGGCCTCGGCACATCGGCAAGGTCTCCGTAATCCTTCGGCCTTATGTCCACGTTCCTGATGACCGCCTTCACGGTGTTTCCGTCCGTCACGCCGTCCTTTATGCCTGACAGAAATTCTACCTTGTCGGGTTCTTTTCTCGGTGTGGAATAGGACTTTCCCGGCGCCCTTCTGTCGAGGAAACGCTGGAGTTCCTTTTCATCAACCTTCATGCCCGCGGAAATTCCGGTCATTGTCATTCCGATCTCAGCGGAGTGGGACTGTCCGAATATTGAAACTTTTACGATATCGCCAAAAGCACCCATCAGTTTTCCTCTCCGTCTTCGATGTTGAGTTTTCCGAACACTTCGTAAAAGTCCGGAAACGATTTTTTAACACATTCGGCCCCGCTTATTGTGACCGGACCCTCCGCTATACAGGCCGCAAGAGACGCTGCCATGGCTATTCTGTGGTCCGAAAAGCTCTCGCAAACACCGCCTTTAAGTTTTGAGCCCTCT
>CACZNV010000122.1 GCA_902782645.1 uncultured Ruminococcus sp.
CAGGAGCACGAAATCAAACTGCTTGTTCCGGATCTGTGATTTCATTGTCTTTTCCTTTCCTGATGGGGTTGGCGCCGCGGCAGCGGCGCATTGGCGAGTCAGTTAAAGCCTTTTGCAAAGATATATGTGGCAACGCAGCAAACGGCCACAAAGGCCCAGAAAACGTATGTTACGGTGATTTCCTTCCAGCCGCAGAGCTCGAAGTGGTGGTGCAGCGGAGCCATCTTGAATATTCTTCTCCCGTGGGTGATCTTGAAAAATCCCACCTGCAGCAGCACCGAGAGAGCCTCGAACACAAAAAGCAAACCCGCAAAAAAGAGGAGGAACGGATGGTTCGACATTATTGCCGCCGCTCCCAGGACACCGCCAAGGGCAAGCGACCCTGTGTCCCCCATGAATATCTTGGCGGGGTGATAGTTGTAAATCATGTACCCTGCGAGAGATCCCACCGAGATTGCGGAGAACATGGATATTCTCCCGTTCGGGAACAGGAAAAGGGTCACGACTGTGAAGAAGGTGAATATGATAGCGCAGCAGCCTCCGCAGAGACCGTCAAGGCCGTCCGTAAGGTTCACCGCATTGCTCTCCGCAAGCATCATGAAAATCACGAAGGGTATGTAGAGCCATCCCAGGTAAACATTGTATTGTGTTCCCAGGAAGGTGAACTTGTATGACGCCGATCTATTCACAAAGAACTGCATGTAGGCCGCAAAGGCGCCGCTCACTACGAGGAGCGCAGCCATTTTCTGCCACCAGCGCAGCCCGTCTTTGCTCTTCTTTTTGATTTTCAGCATGTCGTCGATGAATCCGACAACACCGAAAAGAACCGCCACCGCCGGAAGAACAATAAGCTCCCAGTCTTTTTTGACAATCGCATATACGCCCGTGACGGCAACCATGGGGATGAGGAATATCCAGCCGCCCATGGTAGGCGTACCCGTCTTTTTCAGATGGCTTTCAACCCCGTTGTATCGCTCCACCTGGCCGAATTTTAGTCTGCGCATAAGCGGCACGACAAAAATGCCTGACACAGCGGCAACCGCAAAAGCTATCAAAAGACCTATGATTTCTTCGGTTATCATATCTTTCCCTCAGTTTTTGTTCTCAAATATCTCTTTTATGCGGGCCGAAATCAGTCCCATGTTCATCGCATGGGATCCCTTTACAAGCACCGTGGATCCGGTTTTCACAAACTCTGCAGCGTGTTCAGCTGCTTCTTTCGACGTTTCATAGCACACGAAAAGGGTCTTTGATTCCTCCGGAGCTCCGTTTTTGATGTCCGCAGCCCGTTTCCCGACGCAGACAACCGTGTCCACCTCGTATTCGTCGCATACCTTGCCGATTCCAGTGTGCTCGGCCTCTGATACATCGCCAAGCTCAAGCATATCGCCAAGAAAGGCTGTCTTGTGCCCTCTTCCCGCAAGCCTTGCGAGTATTCCAAGTTCAGCCCTCACGGCTTCAGGCGAGGCATTGTAGCAGTCGTCAATGAGAGTTCCACCCGGGAGCTCATAAACCTGCTGTCTACCCGTGTCCTCAGGGACCACGGAGGATACTTCAGGAATCACTTTTTCAAGCAGGTCGGAAGAGCTTGCGCCAAGCACATTGGCGGTTCCTATCGCCGCAAGAGCCGCATAGACGAAATGCTCACCCACAACGCCAAGGCTCACCCTCTTCACAAAAATACCGCCAATTTCAAGGTCAAATTCCGTGGCTGAAGCAGTCACCAAAACGTTTTTTGCCCTGAAATAGCAGCCCTCCGAAAAACCGAAGGTGATTATCCCCGGGATATTTTCTTTCCCGTTTTCGTCAAGAACATCCCATGCCTCAGAGAGAAGCGCGTCGTCGCCGTTTACGAGCAAAAAGTCGTTTTCGTCCATGAAATCGGCAATTTCAAGCTTGGCAAGCCTCGTGTTCTCCATGCTTCCCAGAATCTCAAGGTGGGCCGTTCCGATGTTTGTGATGATACCCACATGAGGTCTCACAACCTCCGACAGGAACCTGATCTGGCCCCGTCCCCGCATACCCATCTCTATGACCGCATATTTAACGTCTTTTTCGATTGAAAGTACCGTCTTCGGAACCCCCACCTCGTTGTTAAAGTTCTTCGGCGTCTTCGCAGCCTTCCCCAGAGCGGAGACAGCCTTGAACACAAACTCCTTTGCGGTGGTCTTTCCCACGCTTCCGGTGACGCCGATCGCGCAGAAGTCAAGCATATCACGCCTGATGCCGGCAATTCTGCCGTAGGCCTTTAACGTGTCCTCGCAGCAGACGATTACGGTTTTTTTGCCCTGCAAAACAGCGCGGCGGGCCTTCTCCATGTCTGCGCCCGCCACGATAAAAAACACTCCGGCCCTTGCCGCCGGACCTATAAAGTCGTTTCCGTCGAAAAATTCGCCTTTAACGGCGATAAAAGCGGTGTGGGAATAATCCCCGCCCTCCGAAAGAAGCCTGGTATCTGTAACGACATTGTCGATGCAGTCCGAATCCGAATATTCGAAACTCCCCGGCACCACTGTGCCGCCAATGCGTTCTATGATATTTCGTATTGTTATCATCATTTGTAAAAGCCTTCCTCCGGCGTGCGTAAACCGCATTTTTTCTGCCCCATTTTACCATATTCATTATTATTTGTAAATGAACGAATGTTTAAAGGAATCTTAAAACACACCGCTAATTTATCAAAAGTAGTTTATTCCTCTTCGGTCTTTGTGATAAACTTAAGTACTTGATGTGGCTTTTCGATTGACCAATTGAAAACAGGTTCATTCGTGAGGAAACTCTGAATAAGGTTCAGGATTTCTGACTGAGTCCGTTTACTGAGCGCCGCAGGCGGAAAAATCCGCGTTGTTTTGGCGTGTGATTTCATCATAATCGGTTCATGAATTCGAAAGAAAAGCTCATCAACAAATGATAAAAACTATAGGAGAGTTATTAATGGTTAACAAAGCCCAAGCAAACAGATTGAGAGTGATTCCTCTCGGCGGACTGGATGAGATAGGAAAGAACATTACTGCTTTTGAGACAGATCACGATATTATCATCGTCGACTGCGGTATTTCCTTCCCGGATGAAAACATGCCCGGCATCGACGCCGTGATACCCGACTTCACATACCTTGAAGATCACTTTGACAAGATCCGCGGCATTTTCATAACCCACGGCCACGAGGATCACATCGGCGCGCTCCCTTATCTTCTGAAGAAGATCAACGTGCCGATCTACAGCATGAAATTCACCATCGCTCTCATCAAGAGAAAGCTTGAGGAAGAGAATATGGCCGCAAACGTGCAGCTTGAGGAAGTTCACTACGGAGACATCGTGATCAAAGGCGATTTCGCGGTGGAGTTCATCCGCACCAACCACAGTATTTCGGACAGCGCAGCCTTCGCCATCATGACCCCCTGCGGCGTCGTTATCCACACAGGCGACTTCAAGGTCGACTACACCCCCATCGACAATGCGCCGATCGACCTTATGAGGCTGGCGGAGCTGGGTGAAAACGGGGTTCTTCTTCTGATGTCGGACAGCACAAACGCTGAGAGGAAAGGCTTCACCATGTCGGAGCGCACGGTCGGCGCCGCGTTCGACGATCTTTTCTCTAAAATTACGGGAAGAATAATAGTGGCGACCTTCTCCTCCAACATTCACAGAGTTCAGCAGATCATTGATACAGCCGCCAAATTCGGCAGAAAATGCGCCATCTGCGGAAGAAGCATGGTGAACGTCCTGGAGGTTGCGAAAGAGATCGGCTATATCAATCACTTTGACGATACGGTTATAGATATCGATGACGCCGCAAACTACGACGACAGCGAGATCGTTATAATCACCACCGGAAGCCAGGGTGAGCCGATGTCGGCTCTCACGAGAATGGCCAGCGCCACCCACAACCAGGTGGAGGTTTCCAGCAACGACACCATCATCATCTCCGCCAGCCCCATCCCGGGAAACGAAAAGGCGATTGCAAGAATGATCGACGAGCTTTTCAAGCGGGGCGCAAATGTCATTTACAAAGCCCTTGCCGAGGTGCACGTCTCCGGCCACGCCTGCGAAGAAGAACTTAAACTCATTCTTTCCATCACAAGACCCAAATATTTCATGCCGGTCCACGGCGAGTACAGACACCTGGTTCAGCACGCAAACATCGCAAAGAAACTGGGCCTCACCGATGACAACATATTCATTATGAGCAACGGAAACGTGCTGGAGTTCAGAGGTTCAGACATAGTTATCCGCGAGGAACAGGTGGAATCCGGAAACGTGCTTATTGACGGCCTTGGCGTCGGCGACGTGGGAAGCGTTGTTTTGAGAGACAGGAAGCACCTTGCCCAGGACGGCCTCATCATCATAAGCATGCTCGTTTCTTCGAGAACAGGCGAGCTTCTTCTTGACCCGGAGATCACGTCCAGAGGATTCGTTTACATCAGGGATTCGGAAAATCTTCTGAGCCAGATCGCGGCCCTTGCGAAGAGCACGATGGCCGAATCCTCGAACGATTTTTCAAACAGATTCAAAGGCGTTGACATCAACGCAAAGAGACTCAGCGTGAGGGATACGGTGCGCACGTTCATATTTGAGAAAACAAAGCGCAACCCGATGATACTTCCCATCATCATTGAGATGGATCCCGACGAGATTGTTTCCGGAAGGTTTGATTTCGGCTGAATATAGGGAAAAACAACAAATTTGACAAAAACAGAAAAACCGGGGCGCGCCAATAGAACAACGCGCCCCGGCCTTTTTAATTCCGGTCAATAACCGGCCGGTTTTTTCCGGATCATTTCTCCGTCAGGAGAAAGACTCCGCGGCAAATTTGTAGACCGTACCCTCTGTAACGGGTGTTGAATCAACACCGGTGCTAGCGTATTCGCCGTTAATGTAAAGTGCCCAATAGTAACCGTCCGCGGCATAGTCAAGCTTAACGCCGTCAACGGTGTCAACCATAAGACCGTAATCGCCGACTTCTCCGGAGATAAGTTTCTCGTCGAGAAGAGCTTCACCGAGCATTTTCTTTGATGTCTTCAAATCAAATGTTTTTTCGGTGCCGTCCTTGCCTACAACCACAAACGTGAAAGAAACCTTGGTCTCTTCCGGTGCAGCTGTGGCTTGTTCTTCCGGTGCAGCAGTGGCTTTTGTGTCAGGCTCTTTACTTTCATTCTTGCAACCAGCCAGGCAGGCAACTGAAACCGCAGTCAGTATGATGCAAAGCATAATTACAAGAAAAGACAACTTATTTGATCTTTCTTTTCTCATAAGCATCACTCCTTTACAAAATAATAAGGTACTCCCCTTGCCGGCGCCCGCAGCATCGCAAAAAACGCGAACGGGAAGTTTTTTCATGTATTCGGGTATTTCGACTGCGGCGGACAACTCTCCGGCCTTCTCAGCAGAAACCGCCAATGACCTGTGCCCGGATCTGCGGAATCCGGTTGGAGAGATGCTTTGTAAAACCGCCTCACGGCGACGGGCTCGTTCGGGAGTTTCACCCGATTCCCCTCACACGCACGCGATTATACCAAAACGCCCCCGCCAGTTCAAATGAAACGGGGGCGTTTTTTGCGGTTTTACGCTAAAATGGTCATTCCGCTTTGGCTTTGCTTTGGAATGCCTTTCTTTTGGCGATGTTTTCCTCGCAGGCAGCGATCCTGTCTGCAACGCTCAGACGGTCAGGCATCCTGACGGCTGCATAGTTTATAGGCACGCCAAGGGACAGGAAACGGTCCTCGTACTCGGTGACCACATTGGCGAGTTCACCGTACCAGGGCTCGTTGTGGAGGTCGTAGGATGAGCGGAGAATTTCGCAGCCGTAATTCTTGTAGATTTCAAGGGAAAAATCAAACAGGTCCCTGTTGTCAGTTTTTTGAATCAGGCAGCCCCGGTCCTTCAAAATCTTTACGTAGAGGGGCATGAAGGTGTCGCTGGTGAGCCTGTTTTTGTGGTAGCGGTCCCGGGGCCAGGGGTCGCTGAAGTTAAGGTAGAGCTCGTCCACTTCACCCTCTTCGAAATAATCAGAGATGAAAAGCGCATTGGCGTTTACAAAGAGCACGTTCTCTACGCCCGAAGCAGCCGCTTTTTCGGCGGCGGTCACAATAACGCTTCTCACAAGCTCGATTCCGACGTAAAGCACATCGGGATTATTCACAGCCATGCCTGTGATGAAGCCGCCCTTGCCGCAGCCAATTTCAAGCCTTAACGATTTATACGAGCCCTTCCAGGCGCCTTTTTTTGCCGCAGGGTCGTTCACAAGATATTTCGAGCATGCGTCAAGTCTTTTCTCAAGATTCTTTTTATTTCTCGGTCTCATTTTTTCTCCCCGTAATTGATTTTTGTGGTGTTGAGGCATTCGACAGCCACCGCGGCGTCTTTAACGTAAACATTCTCAATGTTATCTCCGTAAGCCTCTATTTTCTTAAGCTTCTCTGCTTTGTTTGCGTCAATCTCGGTGAGCTTATTGTGGCTGAGGTCTACCTCTTCAAGGCTGAGTGCCCCTTCAAAGCTTACGGTATCAATGGAGCAGTCAGAAAAGTCGGCGTATTCAACCGTGGAAAGACCGGCAAAATCAAGCTTTGTCACTTTCGGGTTCTCGGAAGCCACCAGTTTCTTCAGCTTTTCAAGGCCGTAAACCCTTCCGATTGCGGTGTCATCCGCATTGGAACGCATAATGTTCAGGGATTCTACACTCGTCAGCCGTGAATAGTCCGGATTTATCATGAATTTGATGTCCTTGAGAGACACGGTCTTTGCATTGGCGAGAGCCTCCGTATTAAGCATGTACAGCTTTGTGTTGTCGGCATAAAACTCCTCAATGGTTTGCGACGAAGGGAGGACCAGTGTGTTCAGCTCGGTTTCGCTGATATCAAGGTATCTGAGCTTCGTCTGCCCGGAAAGATCGAGAGTCTTCAGCTTTGTGCCCTTCAGGTTAAGTCTTTCCAGATTCACAAGAGCTGCCAGGTCGTTGTACATATCGCCAATGGTATCACCCTCAAAATCAAGAGCCGTGACCTTGGCGATGTCCTCTTCGCGCATCACATAATCCTGAGGATATGTCGAATACTGCTGCGGATAGTTGTCTTTCAGCCACTCGAATACTTTCTTTCTAACCACCGGGTTTGTAAACTCAAATCTGGGGCTCTCTTTCAGTATCTCGCTGTAGCCCGTGAACAAAATCTCCTTGTAATAGGCTCTGGCGCCGGCGGAGTCCTTTGCGTACACTGCGCCGTAAAGTACGGTGCCGTCGTACTCCACATTGGCGTTGGGAGCAAGAACCGTGCCCATAACGATGGACTTTTTGAGCTTCACGATTTTGGCTTCATAGCAGTTTATGATGAGCCTTGACGCCAGGTTGCCGCTGTCGTCATGGACAAGGATATAGTAGCCCGAAAGGTCAACCTCCTCGCCGGGTATATTGATGAGGCAGCAGAAGCCCGAATTCACGGAATCTACCCATAAATAGTCAAAATCTGACAGTTTATGATTGCCTGCAATGTGCTCCGGATCCAGGTTGTAAACCATTCTTTCGCCTTCGTCCTCCGTGGCGATGCAGAAGAAGCCTGTCTCGGAAGGATCCTTGTCGATGTTTGTCCACTCGGTGTGGGTAGATTCGAGGGCTGCAAGTCTTGCGGACCTTTCGGAGTAGTCTCCGTACTCAGCCTCCTCGGCAACATTCCCCTTCGAGCTTCCCGCCCCGAGAATGTTTTTCCCCGCAAGGCCCGGCATCATGCCTCCGGTGTCAAGAATTGCTTTACTGATGTAGAGACCGCATGCGCAAAGGCCGGCGAGCACAAGTACAAGAAGCAAGGTGAGCACCGGAAAGCCCTTCTTTTTAGCTTTCACCTCAGGCTCGCCCTCGTCACCGTCGAAAAGTTCCGGCAGTTCGGCTCCTACTGCAGCGCTGTACTCGCTTGAATCCAGCCGCAGCGTCTCTTCCCCTCCGGTATTCTTTTTATCTTCCTCTAAAGCCATAAAGTTCAAAAACCGAATTGTTTTCTCAGCTGTTCCTTTCCGAACAGCTTTTCGATTGCTTCAGCCACGCCGCAGTCATTGTTGGTCCCGGTTACATACCCTGCAACCGCTTTTACTCTCTCATCCGCATTTTCAACAGCAACACCCAGTCCCGCGGCCTCAAGAAGCGCTATATCGTTTTCAGAGTCCCCGAAAGCCACCGTTTTTGAGATGTCCACGCCAATTATCCCGCAGAGGGTCTTAAGAGCGTTGCCCTTGCTCACTTCCCTGTCCACAAACTCCATGCATCCGCCGCCGGATGTAAAGCAGGAAACAGTGTCCGGTATAAGCTTTGCGACCTCCTCCGACTTCCAGCCCCTGCCGTCATCGTAAGCGGTCCAGTATATCTTGTCGATGTTGCTCCTGTTGTTTCCCGTACTCTTCAGGAAAAAAGGCTCCTTTGCGTCAAAATAGACGGTTTCCGCAAAAGCAGCTGAGGCATAAAGTTCTCCGTTTCTAGTCCTCCCGGAAATGTAGAGCACCTCATCCGCCCACACGCAGGCGCAAACCGAAAGCCTGTCTCCAAGGTCAAGGAGGAACTTGGCGTCATCCATTGTGAGAGGAGTTCTCATGATTTCCTTTTCGGCTCCAGCGGTGGCGATTCTGGCCCCGTTGTGAGCGATAATGTAGCCGTTTTTCCCTTCAACACCGATATATTCGGCAAGAGATCTGTACGACCGTCCGCTGGCGATTACAAAATGCACGCCGCAGTCGTCGCATATTTTCGCGGCAGCCCTGTTCCTGTCAGGTATCTTTGCGGCATAGGTTATAAACGTGCCGTCCATGTCCGTTGCCACAAGTTTGCACCCGCCGAAATCATATCCGTTTGTCATTGGCGATTTGTCTTTCATTTTTATCTGCAGCTTACTCCTGATCTACAGCCGGCAAGGTTCTCGCTTCCCGTCCGAAGTCCTCAAGTTCTTCAAAAACAGGTTTAATCACGAAGGAATAGGCAAAATTTTTCTCAATGAAAGCATATTTCTTCGCAAGCTCGGGACCGCAGCTGTTGGAGCCAATGCCCGCTGTCCTGTAATCTATGTGCACGTAAGTATTGCCGGTTTTAATCAGGTCCTTTTCGTACTTTGCGCCGTCAAGCTGATACTGGCTGTACTCAAGGGCAGAGAACTCAAACTCCGGCATACCCTTGAACATCAAACCTCTCATGTTTCCGTCATAGACAAACGCCCAGCGGGTCTTGTGGTGGTTGCCGGTTTCTTGCGGCTTGATGTAGTTTGTGTAGTTTTCGCAGACAGCCATGTCAAACTTTCCGGCTCTTGTGTAGGCGTTCATATCCTCGTAAGAGCTCTTCGGCCCCATGCCGAAGAAACGCATCCTGCCGTTGCCCCGTGGCATTGTAAGTTCAAATCCGAATCTGGGAAGGGGCGGAGCATTCTCTGCCACCTCTCCCGTGACCGATACGCCGATCTCGCCGTTTCCGTATACCGCAAAGAATACGGAGTATTTAACTGCGGGACGAACCGATGGTCCGCCGAGGGCATAGGTTCCGAGGAACATAACGGATTTTTCCGTTTTCCTCATCACCTTGAACGAGTAGCATTTCTGAACCGACTTGTGGAAGTTCCAAAACTGCCAGACATTCCTGATGTTTCTGTCGTTGTCGGTGGGAGCACGCCAAATGCCGAAGGTGGCGGGAGCAGCCATCAGCTCCTCGCCGTCGCTTTCAAGGCTGACGGGCATACCTTTGCATTTATCGAAAATATAGACAAAGTCTGAGCCTTCCCTTCCCTTGATCACGAAGGTGCCGTCAGTTTCTTCGAAATCGATTGAGGGCATCTCTGACTCAAGGGTCTTCTCGCATTCCGTGGGAGTCACGTCCAGCTTGAACTGGTATGAACACACAGTAAATCCGGCATCGGCCCAGGCCTTTGAACTGACATCCTTCACATCAATTTCAAGGAAGTATTCAAACACGGATATGTCCGGCAGGTCGTATTGCAGCTTTACTACAGTCTTTCCGTGAGCTTTGCAGCCGGGGAGCTTTGCGGAGCCTTCCGACTGAATACCGTACTCCGTGGTGACCCTGTATGAAATCTCGTATGATGAAAGATCCGTGAAATCGGTTCTGTTGACAACCTCTATAAGGCCCAGCCTGCCGTCAACAAGATTGATCTCAACAGGTCCGTAAGCCTCCTTCATTTCCAGCAGTCCCGTGGAAGGGATTCTCTCTGGGCTCACCAGTCCGTCCACGCAGAAATTGCCGTCGTGGGGGTACTCGCCAAAGCTTCCGCCGTAGGTGTGATAGCTCCTTTTTTCAGGTTCCGGAAGATCTTCGGGAACGTCGGGGGAAGCGTATTGGCGGTTTATAAGGGCATTTAAGACGTAAGGTCTGCCGTCGATATCGACAGCGGGAATGCTGTGGTCCGCCCACTCCCATACGCAGCCGCCAATGAGACTGGGATACTTGTAAAACACACTCCAGTAGTCCTTGAGGTCCCCGGGGCCGTTGCCCATTGCGTGGGAATATTCGCACATGAAGAAAGGCACCACCTTTTCTCCCCGGAGGCCCTTCTCATAGTTTTCTTTTCCTAAATTTTCGGCAAAATCAGGGTCGGTATACATTCTCGAGTAGATATCCTCGGCAACCATATCATAGTCGCCCTCGTAGTGTACCGGCCTCGAGCCGTCCCTCGCCCTGCAGAAATCCGCCATCTTTGAGAAGTTGTCTCCGAAGAATGATTCGTTTCCGAGGGACCATATGACAACGGCGGGGCAGTTTTTGTCCCGTTCGAGAGTTCTTTCGATTCTGTCGAGGAAAGCCTTGTCCCAGGACCTGTCGTCGTTGAGTTTGTTTTTCCACGTGCCGCCGGTGTCTCCGCCGCCTCTGTGGGTGCCGTGGGTCTCCGTATCGTTTTCGGCAATCACGTAAAAACCGTATTTTGCGCAGAGATTGTAAAACTCCGGCGTGCCGGGGTAGTGGGATGTCCTTATCGCGTTCACGTTGTGCCTCTTCATGAGGAAAAGGTCTTTAACAAGCGCATCCTCGGACATGTACGAGCTCGTAAAGGGGTCCGTGTCGTGGTGGTTGACGCCCTTCAGCTTTACGGGTTCGCCGTTAATGAGCAGCTCGCCCATGTTACTGATTTCAACCTTTCTGACGCCAATGCTAAACGGGATGCACTCCTCCGCCGTCATGAGAAGCATGGTGTATAGGTAGGGATTCTCTGCGTTCCAAAGGGTCGGATTGGCGATTTCGAAAGAGATGAGACCGTTTTCTGCCTTGGCGGTGCCGAGGATTTCTTTGTCCGCATTGTAAAAAACAGCTCCGGCGTCCGTTTCGCCGCCGTCAAAATCGAGCTCCGCCTTGATAAGGGCTTTGCTGCTGTGAAGGTCCACCTCCTGCCTTATGAACACGTCCCGGACAAACTTTTCCGGTCTTGCAATCAATGTCACATTTCTGAAAATGCCGGAGGTTCTGTACTTGTCCTGGTCCTCAAGGTATGTTGACCAGGCGTATCTCAGCACAACAACGGCAATGTCGTTTTCCCCTTCTTTATCGGCAATATCAGTTACCTCAAACTCATTGGGAAGGTGGGAGCCCTGACCCATTCCCACGAATGAGCCGTTCAAAAACACGAAGAACATGGTGTCCACGCCGTCAAATCTGAGCACGAGCCTCATATTCTTCCATTCTTTCGGAAGAGTGAACCTTCTCCTGTAGACGCCTGTCATGTTTTCGTCCGGAATAAACGGAGGATCAAACGGAATCGGATAGTCAATGTTTACATATTCAGGGGACCCGTAGCCGTACTCCTGCCAGCAGGAGGGAACCTTTATCTTTCTTTCGGATTTCCATCCGTTTTCATCAGAGAGCGCATTGGCGGCTTCCTCCGGGCTTCCGTACATTGCAAAATCCCAGTCGCCGTTAAGGCTTTTGATTCTTCCGCCCCTCCTCCTGTTTCCCGAGAGAGCCTCACAGCGCTCGCCGTAGGGAACGTAAAAAGAACGGGGCGCCAGCCTGTTTATTTCGGTGGTCCCGTGGTTCTCTGCAATTGCCTTAAAACCGATTTCCCTTGCTGTGGGAATTTCGCGATAAACGTTCATACTGCAGCCGTCCTTTATGTGAATTGTGTTTTGATTCTCAGTTTATTTTCTTTCGGCGTCAAACTCTCCGTCGCGCATGATCACACGGAAAATATCGCCCTGCTTTATGTATTCGGCGCCGGTGACCGGCACACCGTTTTTTTCTATCATGGAATAGCCCCTGCCCAGCACATTGCGGGGTCCCAGGGCTTCAAGCTTGCCTGAGAGCAGACCGAGGCCCGCCTGTTTTGCCTTGAAATATGCATCTCCCGCGGCCTCAAAACGTATAGCGATGCCCGAAAAAGAGGTTCTGTGGTCCGACAGCACCTTTTTTACATCCGAGCCGTTGAACCTGTCCTTGAGCTCGCCAAGGTCCCTGCGCCTTCTCCCCGACGCATCCTCAATGAGCGACTTAAGCTTCAAGCTTAAACCGTCCAGCATCTGATACCTTGTCTCCGCAAGTTCAAGGGGCCTCATGAAAACAGGCCGCTGCCTCATCATCTCAAGAGCGCGCTTCAGGTTTTCAAGCCTGAGCTCTCCTGTTCTTCTCATCCTCTGTCTCAACACGCCAAGGTCGGAAATGATCTTGGCCTTCTCCGGAACGGCTATTTCAGCTGCGGCGGAAGGTGTGGGCGCCCGTCTGTCGGAAACAAAGTCGCAAATCGTGAAATCTGTCTCGTGTCCCACGGCGGATATGACTGGTATCGGGCAGCTGTATATTTCTCTTGCGAGGGCCTCGTCGTTGAAGCAGAAAAGGTCCTCAAAGGAGCCGCCGCCCCTTGCGATAATGAGCACGTCGCAGTCATTGTCCGCCACAGCCTCTCTCAGTGCTCTTATAATTTGGGGCGGCGCGTCGCTGCCCTGCACGGGGCAGGGATACAGCTTTATGGGCATACCCGGGAAACGTCTTCCTGCAACATGCTTAATATCCTCAATCACCGCTCCGCCGGGTGAAGTAATCGCGCCGACTTTTTTCGGTAAAAAAGGAATTTTCTTCTTGTGGCTCTCGTCAAAGAGACCCTCTCCGAGAAGCTTCTTCTTAAGGAGTTCAAACTGTTCGTACAGTTTTCCGGTGCCGTCCTCCGTGAGAGACTCGCAGATAAGCTGGAAGGCTCCGTCCGGCTCGTACAGGGAGCACCGGCCCCTGGCGATTACTTTAATTCCGTCCTTGGGAACGAACCTGAGGCCAAAAGCGGCACCTTTGAAAAGAACGCACCGGAGGATGGAGTTGTCCTCTTTAAGCGTGAAATAGTAGTGACCGTTTCCGGATTTCCGCACGTTTGAAAGCTCGCCGGACACCGCCACGTCGGAGAGGAGTCCGTCCTCTGCAATCATGTCCTTGACGTATTTATTCAGTTCGGTAACCGAAACAGTCTTCATGGATCCGCAAAAAACCGGCGGAGCGCCGGGTCACTGCTCAGGCCTAAGCTCCTTGGCGATGCCCGCAAGCACGCCGTTGACAAAGCTGCCAGACTTCTGATCGCCTGCCTTGGCGAGTTCCACCGCTTCGTTGATGGCAATCTGGAGGGGTACAACGCTTCCGAACTTCATCATTTCGAAAGCCGCCACTCTTATAATAGCAAGATCGGCTCTGTTTACGCGGTCAAGGGCCCAGTTCTTAAGGTTTCTCACAATGGCGGCGTCAATCTCATCGATATTTTCCACCACTCCGTTTACTACAGGATAGAGATACTCGTTGTAGTCGGGAAGGTCCGCAAAAATGACCTCCTCTTTGCCCTCTTCCTCAAGCTTTGAGGAGAGCACGTCCTGGATGAATTCCTCTGTGTTGAAAGTGTCTTCTTTGACGGGTTCCTCAGGGGCCTCGTCCTTCAGAAGTTCGAGAACCTCTTTGTACTTTTCCTCGTACTCGAAGCGGGTCATTGTGGTGTGTCTCTTGAGGCCCTTTCCCACGGGCTTGCTGATGGAAACGGTGTCCGTGGAACGTTTGATTTTCTCGGCTTTTTTCGGGTTTTCGCTCTCCGCCGCCCTCTTCTCTCTAAGCACAAAATCGTAGGCGAACACGCAGCTTACCGCAAGGGATCTCATGGTGCGTCTGTCGAATGGAATTTTCTTACTCTTGCTCATTTTGAATCTCCGTCTGCGCAGGACATTGGCGGTTTTCTCCTCTGTCTTCGCAAAATCTTTTTTAACTCAGTTCTTTTCAGCAGGCTTTTCCGCCAATGCAATCTTAAACACATCGTCAACGGTTTCAACCGTGGTTATCTTAAGCCCGTTCTTCACCTCATCGGGAAGCTCTCTTATGTCCGCGCTGTTCTCCTTCGGGACAAGTATCTCCGAGATTCCCTCCTTGAGGGCCGCCAGGGACTTCTCCTTGAGCCCGCCAATGGCAAGCACGTCGCCTCTTATGGTGATTTCGCCCGTCATGGCGATGCATCTCTTCACAGGGGTGCCCGTAAGAGCCGAGAACACCGCCGTTGCGATGGTGACGCCTGCAGAAGGTCCGTCCTTGGGAGTTGCGCCCTCGGGCACGTGGACGTGGATGTCCTTGGTTTTAAACACCTCGGAAGGTATGCCGTAGACCGAAGCCTTCGACCTTATGAAGCTGAGAGCCGCCGTGGCAGACTCCTTCATCACATCGCCAATGAGACCCGTGACCTCAAGCTTTCCGGTGCCGTCAAACACGTTGACTTCCACGTTGAGGAGCACTCCGCCCACCGGAGTCCAGGCCATTCCGTTGACGGATCCGATTTCGGTCTTATCGATGCCTGTCTCAAACCTGTGGATTGCTTTTCCGGCGCCCAGCATTTCGAAAATGAGCTTAGGAGTGACGGAAACGCTGCGCTTTCCCGAGGTCTTCATGATGCAGATGGACTTTCTTAAAATCGCCGCGATCTGTCTCTCAAGGTGCCTCACGCCCGCCTCCTGGGTGTAGTCGTTTATAAGCACTCTGACAGCCTCTTCGCTGAACTTCACGGCGCTCTTCGAAAGGCCGTGTTCCTTTGCCTGCTTCGGTATCAAGTGCTTCACCGCAATCTGCATTTTCTCGCTCTCCGTGTAGCTTGAAAGCTCTATAACTTCAAGCCTGTCAAGGAGAGGCGAAGGTATGGTGTCGAGAGTGTTCGCTGTGGTGATGAAAAGGACCTTGGAGAGGTCAAAGGGAACCTCCGCGTAAGTGTCCGTAAACTCCTTGTTCTGCTCCCTGTCAAGCACCTCAAGAAGAGCCGACGCCGGGTCGCCCCTGAAGTCGCCGCAGAGCTTGTCTATCTCGTCAAGCAGCACCACAGGAGTGTTGGATTTTACCTTTTCCAAGGCAGAAAGTATCCTTCCGGGCATTGCTCCGATGTATGTCTTTCTGTGTCCTCTGATCTCTGCCTCGTCTCTCACACCGCCAAGAGAAATCCTCACGTATTCCCTTCCCAGGGCCTCCGCAATGGATCTCACAATGGATGTCTTTCCGGTTCCGGGAGGTCCGAAAAGGCAGATGACGGAAGAAGCCGTGGCGTTCTTCATGGTCTTAACGGCCATAAACTCCACGATGCGGTCCTTGACCTTTTCCAGCCCGTAGTGGTCTCTGTCGAGTACCCTTCTCACCTCGCCAAGGTCAATGTCCGGCCTTGTCTCCGGAGCCCAGGGCAGATCCAGCAGGAAATCCACATGGAGCCTCATGACCGAATAATCCGGCGAGACCGAGGATATTCTCCTCATCCGGTTTATGTCTTTTTTGATTTTCGTGTAGGTGTCTTCGCTCATGTAGGGCTTGAGGGAGTTGAGTTTTTCCTCAAGAAGATCGCTCTCCCCAGCCTCGTCATCGCCAAGCTCCTCTTCGATAGTCCTTATCTGCTCCCGCAGGAAGGACTCCTTCTGCTGCTCGGAGATGCTGATACCGGTCTTTTGAAGGATATTGAGGTGAATTTCCTCGTAGGAGAGGATTTTTTTGGCGATATCATATGTAAGAAGAAGCTTCTTGTAGGGATCGTGTTCGTCCACGATGGCCCTTTTGTCCTCGTAGTCAAGGTCAAGGAGCTGTGCCACACGGTAGCAGAGGACGTTTGAATCCGGCACCGACAGTACATCCGCAACTTCAATGTGCCTGGACTCAGACTTTTCAACGGTCTTTGCGTACTTTCTAACCACGGAGCGGAGTGCTCTCCTTATTGAACCGGGGTTCTCATCGGGCTTAAACTCAGGCGAATCCGGGTCAAGTTCCACTGTGGCCATGAATATGTTTCCTGCATCCGCGTCAGTCACCATCTCCGTTGAGACGCCGGCGCAAATACCGGCAAGGGTGACGTCGCAGAGGCCGAGTCGCTCCTTCATCTCGATATTTCTGATTTCGCAGGTCATTCCGCTGACTTTCACTTTTTTACCGATGAAAGCTTCCTCAGCGGCTGCACAGGCGAGAGTTTCATTGTCGGAGTCCTCAAAGGAATCCAGGAAAGGCAGAAATACCTTTTTATGCGTAATATCCGCAGCGATAAGAGCCGCAACATTCTTGAATTCGGTCACAGAAAAAACTTCCACAGTGGTAGGCAGCACCGTCTGGAACGGAAGCATTACCGCCGGAATAAGCAGCTCATTGTTCTTGTTTGTAACTTTTTTTATCCTCATCAATTTCTCCGTATACTTCAAGGGAAAAACGTCTGTTTTGTCCCGTGTGGTCATATTGAGGGCAGAATTACCCGATTGTGAATTATACTACATTAAAGACTTTTCTTTCAAGAGAAATAAGGTGCTTAAGGAATATTCAACCGTGTTGAATTATATAGGGTAAAGTGCGATAATTCCGTTGACGGATAACGAAAAAAACAGTGCCCGGAGGTGTCCCTAATGTTCTCGGCTTACTATACGGTCATACCCGAAGAGATGCGCTGGGAGTCCTGTGCCGACGCTCTTTTGAAACTTATTTCGCCGGAGAGAGCCTCCCTGATATCAAGAAAATCAAACACAGAGAAGCTCCTCGAGTCCCTTGCTGCCACGAGACTGTTTGAGCAAAAAGCATCATTCATAACAGGTGTGCCCATCTCGGATTTAACCTATAAATACGGCGAAAAGGGAAAGCCCGAGCTTGGGTTTGACTCCGAGATATCTTTCAGTCTGTCTCACGCCAAGGGACTCGTTGCCGTTGTGATAAACTACAACGAGGACCGGGGCCCCGCCCCCTCCTGCGGCATCGACTGCGAGGATATACCATCGGCTTTGATAAAGGCGGAAGAGCACATGAAACTTGCCGAGAGGTTCTTCGGAGAGGGAGAGCTGGGTTACATTGGCTGTGCAGAGGGTACGGACAGGGCGGCAAGATTCCTTGAGGTCTGGACTGCAAAGGAGGCCCATGCAAAGCTCACCGGAAAAGGTATCTTCGGCGAGATTTCCTGCAAGGACCTTTTTGTGCCCAAAGACAGCGGGGAACACATTTACAGCGACGGGCTTCACCTCACCGTTTTTAAAACCTCAGATGCGGTTATTTCGGTTGCGGTGGACGAGCCCCGCGAAAGCATGCCATACGACATCCTCGAGGTGCCTTTCGAGGATCTTTTCAAGGAGCGTAAGCTGCCTTTTTGGATGATGAGAGACTCCAAACAGCTTGACAATGACCTGTATTTTTAAGATAATAAACCAGCCGATCCGTTATGTAAACGGATCAAAATACGAAAGAAAAATGGCGGATGCATGGAACTAAATGACAAAACTGTGAAAAAGATGTCCCTGCGCAAAGGGGCTTTGATTTATTTTATCGGCATCGGCGGTTCAAGCATGAGCGGGCTTGCCGAGATTTCGCTGAACCGGGGCTACAGAGTCGCAGGCAGCGACATCAGCATTTCGCCTGCCTCCGAGAAGCTTGAAGCCCTCGGTGCGGCCGTTCACATAGGCCACAGTGCGGACAATATAGATAATAACGTTGATCTCGTCGTTTACACCGTCGCAATTTCACCCGACAACCCTGAATTTCTCAAAGCGCAGGAGCTTTGCCTTCCCATTGTTGAGAGAGGCGTATTCCTGGGCTGGATTGCGGACCATTTCGAAAAAACAGTGGCTGTTTCAGGTGTCCACGGAAAGACCACCACCACTTCTATGCTCTCCAACATACTGCTTGAGGCCGGCATGGATCCCAGCGCCCACATTGGCGGTGTGATTCCGGGTCTTGAGAGCAGCGTCATCACCGGCGGCAGCAGGTTTTTTGTTACCGAAGCCTGTGAATATCACAAAAATTTCCTTCACATCAGACCTTTTGCGGGAATCATACTGAACATTGAGCCGGAACACCTTGACTATTTCAAAACCTTCCGCAACATGAAGAACGCCTTCATAAAGTTCGCCAAGGGAATCCCGGAGAACGGATACCTCGTCCTCTGTGCAGACTCTGAGTGCGCCCTTTCCTGCGCGAAATATACACATGCAAACGTTGTGACATACAGTGTAAACGATGGTCAGGCGCCTTCTGTCGAGAATGCAGACGGGAAGAAAGTATTTGCCCATTTTTACGCAAAAGATGCAAGGCAGACTCATCCCTCTGACGACAGTTTGGACAGCATTAAGGCAGGTTACTCATACAACCTTGTCAGGAACGGCTCTCCCGTTGGCCGCCCGGAGCTTAAAATACCGGGGCTTTACAATGTGTCAGATTCTCTTGCAGCAGCTGCAGCAGCCTCGGTGCTGGGATGTCCGGATGAAAAAATCGTTGAAGGCATTTCGA
Source organism: uncultured Ruminococcus sp. (assembly GCA_902782645.1). Taxonomy (GTDB): domain Bacteria; phylum Bacillota; class Clostridia; order UBA1212; family UBA1212; genus UBA1212. The sequence continues at coordinate 18,695 of CACZNV010000122.1, forward strand.
CTTTCACCGGCGCAAAAAGGCGCTTCGAGATTGTGGGCAAAACCGCCAAGGGCGCAACGGTGATATCGGATTACGCCCACCACCCTTCCGAAATCAAGGTCACCATTGAAGCCGCGAAGCAGAACGCCAAGGGAAAGGTCATTGCCGTGTTCCAGCCCCACACTTATTCAAGAGCACTGCGCTTTAAAAACGACTTTTCAAAGGCTCTCTCTTCAGCCGACAAGGTGATTCTCACCGACATCTACGCAGCGAGAGAAAAAGACACCGGCGTGATTTCGTCCGGGGACCTTCTTGAACTTTTCCTCAGGAAAAAGCTTCCGGCGGTCCTCATTTCCGATTTTGACGAAATAGCATCCGAGATAAAGAAAGACGCCAATGAAAACGACACCGTCCTCCTGCTGGGGGCCGGCACAGTCAACAAGATAGCCGATAAAATAGTGGAATAATCAGTTTTCGAGCAAAAAAAATCCTTCCGGCGTGCAAAAGGCCGGAAGGACTTTTTTTGTATGCGGTGCATTGGCGGTTTCCGCCCTCACCTGTTCATAAGTTCGTTTTTCTTTTCGTTCGTCAGATTGTCAAGAATCTTCATGCAGCCGTTTACAACGCAGTTCTGAGGATCCTCGGCAATAACAGTGTCGATTCCGGTTCCCTTGGAGATAAAGGTGTCAAGACCTGCGAATCTGCTTGCGCCGCCGGTGAGAACTATTCCCCGCTGGTGGATATCCGACACCAGCTCCGGAGGAGTTTTTTCAAGCACCTTGCTGATGCCCTCAACTATGGGGAGCGCAACATCGCCAAGGAGCTTCACCATCTCTTCGGGACGAATCTGTTTGTCCGCAGGAAGCCTCTCCGAAAGCTCAAATGCTGAGACATCAAAGGGCTGAACCCTTGCATCCCTGTAGACACACGCATTCTCGTTTTTGATCTTTTCGGCAGTCCTGTCGCCAAGCACCATCTTGTATTCCCGTCTGAAATACATTTTGATAGCTTCGTCAAAGGACCTGCCGCCCACATTCACACCGGCAGCGGCCACGATTCCGTCGAAGGAAATAACCGCAATATCGGTAATCTCCGCACCGATGCTGACAATCAGTTTGCCGTTCGGAGCCGACACGTCAAGATTTGCGCCGATTGCGGCGGCAAGGGGAGTCTCAACAAAGAATATCCTTCCGGCCCCCGCCTCTCTCAGCGCCCTTTCGGTGGCGCGGCGTCCAACATTGGTTATGTCGCAATGGACTGCTGTGATGACATCGGGCTTTATGAGTCTTCTCACGGGATTTTTGATGGCTTCGTCAAGGAAGTAGCCGATCATATTTACGGCAACCGTATAGTCCGAAATCGAGCCTTTTTTGACAGGTCTTAAGATGGTAACATCCCCCTCGCCTGTCTTTCCTTCAAGCTTTGCGGCACTGTCGCCAATGCCGATAACTTCCCCGCTCTGCCTCACGGCAACGAGGGAAGGCTCGTCGATCACTATTCCCTTCTTTTCCACACTGATACGTATTGCCGAAGAACCGAGATCAACGGCAATATTCTGTCTTAAAGCGCCCATCAAAAGCCTCCCGGAGCATTAGTCTCAGATAAACAGGCCTCCCGAGCCGGGACCTCTAACCGCAAACGAAACGACAAGGTCTATTGCGTAAATCAACACGAAGAAGATAAATACGCCCGAAATAATAACAGTCGGAAGAACCGGTCTTTTACTGCGGTCAGCAAGCGACGATATCATACCTGCAACCATGAGCACAAAGCCGAGGCCTATTCCCGCCCAGGCAACGATAATCAAAGCGAGTTCCGAGTATGTTACTCCTCTGAAAATCATATCTCTGATTGCATACCCGCTGTATGAGGTGATGAAAAACAGTGTGATGAATCCGAAAGCGGTCAAAACCAGACCAACTATGGACAGCACCATACCCGGCAGATTTAAAGGTTTTCTCTTGATAACACGTGCCTCAGGCACAGGTGTTACAGCAGGCTGAACAGACGGCTGTGATATTGGCGATGCCGGAGCTGCAGGCGCCGCAGATGTAATTTTTTGGCCGCATAACGGACAAAAACCCGAATCGTCAGGGATTTTTTCTCCACAATTGCTGCAAAACATAGTCAACCTCCTAGATTAGTAAAATGTGATGTTGTTTCAGGGAAAACAGCCTTTTCCCTTGAAAGTCACTCTTATTTTATCAAATGCCGAGAGCTTTTTCAATTGTTCAGGATGACCGGGTCTCTCGTTTTGCTTTGTTAGATTTGCATTATTTTCATTCTTTAAATGCGTGGCAACAAAAACAATTCACTGTCCTACCAATAAAAGAAAACGTCTATTCCGAACATTACAAACCATTGAAAGCCGGTATCGCCAATGATACAATACAATCGAAAAAACTATCAGTCGCACTTCCGGGAGGACCTATGTTTCTTCAGACTTCAAAAGCACAGAGAACAGCTGATAAGAAATATGTTGATGGCGGAGGAAGCCTTTTGGACCTGATTTTTTCTGCCGCCGGCGGTCTTGCAAAGGCTGCAGAAAAACGTTTTGAAGCTGCCGGAAAACCTGTTGTCGTTGTCTCTGGCGTAGGAAACAACGGAAACGACGGGCTTGCCTGCGCTTGCATTTTAAAAAGCAGCGGGATTCCGGTCACTGTAATTCGTATTGGCGATGTAAAAAAGCACCCGGCAAATGATACGGAACAGCTTTTGAAAAAGCTTGAAGACATTGGCGTTGAGATATCGGCAGCGAACATGGAGTTCATTTTTTCAGAGAAACTGCGATGTTTATTGGCGGGTTCATCATGTGTACTTGACTGCATTTTCGGCACCGGTTTTGACCCCGAAAGAGGCTTCTCCGATGAAATCTGCGGGCTCATAAGCGCTATAAACGAGCACTCACTTTATACAATTTCTGCCGACATTCCTTCCGGAGTATCCGCCGACAGCGGCACATGCTCAAAGCCCTCTGTAATCGCCAATGAAACCGTGACATTCGGCGCTCCGAAGCCCGGGCATTTCATTCTTCCGGGCAAGTTCCACACCGGAAAGCTCACAGTTTCACCTATTCTCATAACCGAGGGTCTGACAGACGATCAAGCCCCGGAATACTTTTCAAAAGAAGATTCAAAATCCGTCAGGGAACTGATGCCAAAAAGGAATCCCTACGGGAACAAATATACAAACGGCAGAGTGCTTGTAATTGCCGGATCGCGAAGGTATGCCGGCGCCGCGGTTCTTGCCGTGTCGGCCGCCTTAAGGAGCGGCGCCGGGCTGGTGACCGCCGCGGTGCCGGGCGGCATTTCTTCTACGGTCACCGCGGCATGTCCGGAGGCTGTGAGACTGCCCCTCGGAAGCAATTCTTACGGCTCTTTAAGCATGAAACAACTTGACATGCTGCTTGACGCTTCAAGGATTTCAGACTCAGTAGTTATAGGGCCGGGGCTGGGGAGGCTTCCGGGGACAGTAAAAACCGTTGTTGAGTTCTTGAAGAACACCGGGTGCAGGAAGATTATAATCGATGCGGATGCGCTGTTTGCCATTTCTGTATTCAGAAATCTCTCTGAAGGAAGCAACCCGGAATTTGCCTTAAAATACGAAAATTTATTCACGAAGAAAGAGCTTTCGGGCGGTGTTTCAAGGCTCTTTGACGGAAAAGAAGCTGTGCTGACACCCCACTCCGGAGAGGCGGCAAGGCTCATTGGCGTGTTGTCTGAAGAGATCGAGTCAAAGAGGCTGGAGAGCGGGTTTAAAGCCGCAAGGGATTTCGGATGTACAGTGCTGCTTAAAGGTAGCGGCACAGTTGTCTGCACTCCCGACGGACGTTTTACGGTTAACGGCACCGGCAATTCCGCCCTTTCCAAAGGCGGCAGCGGCGATGTACTTTCGGGACTCATCGGAGGACTTATGGCCCAGGGGCTTTGCGCATACGACGCCGCAAGGTGCGGAGCTTTCATTCACGGGCTTGCGGCGGAAAAGCTTTCTGAAAAGATGAGCGAATTTGCTGTGATTCCGGGCGATTTGGGACTCGCTTTTTCGGAACTGATGTGTTAAAATATGTTGCCCGAAGCGGCACGCCCTCTTAGTTAAACGGATATAATCTTCGCCTCCGACGCGAACGTTGCCGGTTCGATTCCGGCAGAGGGTGCCATTTTAAATCATTGGCGGCAGGTTCATTGAGGACCTGCCTTTTTTATGCCGTGCTGCGGGATTAAAAAAGAGGCGCAGGAAAATTACCTTGCACCTCTTTTGATTGTCGTGTTTTTCGCCATTATCAGTAGCCGAACTTCTCGTAATTGGGCTCGATGACGGTTTTGTTGTAGTCGTTGCCGCCGGGGTAATTGGCGCTTTTGAGGATACCGGGGGTGATGCCCTTCTTGAGAAGCTCCTCAACCGCAACGGAAGTGAGACTCCACATTATATAGTCAGAGGCAATTCCGGAGGCAGCGGCAAAGCGGGCCTCGATACCGTCAACCTCAAGCATCGCTTCCGCGGCAGGGGCGCAGTTGTCAAGGGTAAGAGTGGCAATCTCGTACAGTTTTTTACCTGAGGGGTGCACCGGGTCAACTTTCACGGCATATTCCATTGACGTAAGGGCAATGACTTTGACGCCAAGCTTTTCAGCCTCGTAGGCAAGGTCCACTACTTTAACGGTTCTTCCCGACACGGAGCTCACAAAAAGCACGTCGCCGGGTCTGATTGAAGACTGGGTAAGAGCGTACTTCGCTGCAGCCTCGGTTTGGCGCTCATAGCCAAGATCCGAGCGGTCCCTGGTTCTTGAGGCGCTTTCAACATTAAGGTTATAGCTGAAATGCTTGTAGAAAATCGGTCCGCCGCCTCTGTAGATGAGGTCGTTTTCAATCGAATGACATATGCCCGACAAAAAGATGCATCCGCCGTTTGCCACGGAATCCGCTACAATCTTGCCCGCTTTTATAATGTTCTCGCGCTGAGTGTTTCTCACCTTCGCAAAAAGCTCCTCAACGGCGCTCTGATACCTGTCTATTAACATAATCCAATCTCCCGTCCTTTTTCAAACCGAAAAAGTGTATTTATTGTAGTATTTATCTAAAAATTCGAAATTTTCAGCTGTCAGTCCGGGCGTGTCTCCGCCGTTTCTCTCAGCCATTTTAAGCATTACCGCTCCCACGGCCGGGATAAACTTCGGCACCACGATTTCTGACGAATCAGCCCCTTCGGACACAGTCTTTTTAAACTCGCCAAAGAAAACAGGGTTTCCTTTGAAGACGCTCCCTGTAATTGCAATCGGAAGACCCTCCGGCAGTTCGTACTTTCTGATCAGAGCAAGAACCTGCTGCCCCACCAGTTTTCCCGCGTCCTTAAGTATCTCCGCCGCAACCTCATCCCTTTCTGCGGCCTTCACCACAACCGGGGTAATGGACGCAATCTCGGTGACGAGAGAATCCTTTCCGTTCTTGTATATGTTGAAAACGGCTTCCCTGAAATCCGCGTCAACGCTGCCGCCGTACTTTTCGGAAATCGCCAATGTCAAAGCGGTTTTAGGGCCCCTGCCCTCGTAATCGTGTATGGCCGCGGAAAAAGCCTGCCTTGCGATGTAATAACCGGAGCCCTCGTCCGAAATCAGGGATCCGTAGCCGCCCAGCGCATTTACCTTTCCGTTCACCTGAGAAAAAACCGACACGCCTGTGCCGCAGACCGCGAGTATCCCGTCGCCGAAAATGCCTGCGGCGGCAAGGCTGGTTTTAAACTCGCCGTACAGTGAAACGCCGCCCACCTTCAATGTCTTCTTGAACATGTCAGAAACCGGCGCGGGAAAAATACCGCAAAGGGACTCTATCCCGTCGCCCTTCTGAAGTCCCAGGTCCCTGATCAGCCCGTCAACTCTCTCCCCTATAACCTTGCGGGAGTTGGTGTTAAATCTCAGGCTTCCGGTCCTTGCCGATGCCACAGGTTTGAAGTCATTGTCAAAACGGAGTGCAAAAGCCTTGGAGCCCCCGTTGTCTATTGCCACGGAGGTCAAAAAAGCCTCACTGTTAGCGAAGGTCTCATTCTCACTCATAGCTTGGATTCACATGTAAAAGATGTTGTCTTTGTATTCCTTGAATATCTTGGCGTTGTGCTCATCGCCGCCGTCAAGGTTCGCGCTCATAAAAACAGGGGGTACGATTCCCCTCTCCACAAGATTATTCACAGCATCGATCACAATGCCGTTAATAAGGGCCGCGCCTACGGCCGTAGATGTGGGACCGATACGTTCAGGAAGCCCTTCGATTGTGACCGCGGCATCGCCAATGTCTCCCATATTGTCGATAACGATGTCCGACACCTCAAAAAGTCTCTTTCCGGAGGGGTGTCTTGATGTCACTGAGCGGGAGTAGTTGAGGTTTGTGATGCAAATGACCGTAAGGCCCTTCTCTCTTGCCGCAAGAGCCATGTCGACGGGCACATTGTTTCTTCCGGACACCGAGTGAATCAGTATGACATCGCCAATACCCGCCTGTGTGCCCTCCAGTATTTCTTTTCCGAGGCCGGGGATGCGCTCCGTGGCGCTTGTATTTGTGATAGGTCTTGTGTTCAGCATCATCCCGCCGTAAAAGATCGGGTTGATGACCGCAAGGCCTCCCGTCCTGTAAAAAACCTCCTCGGCAAGGATGCCCGCGTGGGAGCAGCCGAAAACAAACACGTTTTTCTTGGCGGCAATGGCGTCCGAAATCGCAAGCGCAGCCCTGAAAAGCGTGTCCTTCTGACCCTTCCAGGCCTTATCTATTGTTTGGTTAACTATCTTTATGTAATCCGATCCGTTCATTCAGCCAATGCCCAGCTCGCCCTTGACGTAATCCGTCGTCAAAAGCTTATCCTTTATCTCATTGACGCCAAGGAGCCTCGTGTTGTGGCTCGTGTAAGGCTCGCCGTCCGACTTGTCAACGCCGTCCGTGAAAAACTTGTCGTAATTGAGGTCTCTGTTGTCGGCAAAAACTCTGAAGTATTCGCCCATGTCCTCGCACCTTCTGCGCTCCTCCGACGTCATGAGGGTCTCGTAGAGCTTCTCGCCGTGTCTTGTGCCTATTATGTTCATTCCGGTGTCTCCGAAGAGAGCCTGAACTGCCTTGGCGAGATCGCCAACGGTGGATGCGTCAGCCTTCTGTATGAAAAGGTCGCCGGGCTCCGCGTGTTCGAAGGCAAAGCCCACAAGCTTCACCGCCTCGTCAAGGTTCATAAGGAACCTGGTCATGTCCGGATTGGTGACAGTGATCGGAAGACCGTTTTTGATCTGATCGATGAAAAGCGGTATGACCGAGCCTCTTGAGCACATAACGTTTCCGTACCTGGTGCAGCAGATAACCGTGCCCCCGCGCTCTGCGGCGACCCTTGCATTGGCGTATATCACACGCTCCATCATAGCCTTTGAAATGCCCATGGCGTTGATGGGGTAAGCCGCCTTGTCGGTAGAAAGGCAAACCACCTTTTTGACGCCCGCGTCAACTGCCGCGTGAAGGACATTGTCGGTACCCATGATGTTCGTTTTTACCGCTTCCATAGGGAAAAACTCGCATGACGGAACCTGCTTCAGCGCGGCCGCGTGAAACACAAAATCAACGCCCTGCATAACGTCCGAGACGGCCCGCATGTCGCGCACATCACCAATGTAAAACCTCACTTTTCCGGCAAGCTCCGGTTGGTTTCTCTGCAGCTCATGCCTCATGTCGTCCTGCTTTTTTTCGTCGCGCGAAAAGATCCTTATCTCCGCGATGTCTCCCGGCAGAAAGGATTTCAGCACGGCGTGGCCGAAGGAACCGGTTCCGCCCGTTATTAAAAGTGTCGATCCGCTGAATGCGCTCATAAATTCCTCCGAAAGCAGGTCAAAGACCTGCCCATTCAGTGATTAAATTCTTGCGAAAAGCTTCTGATTTTCGAGATGTTTTTGCGTGCACGAGTCCCGAAGCTGTACGAAGGTACCGCGAGCGGCGAGTTCGCGCAAAGTAATATGCCGACAGATTGTCGAAGACACATTGTATGTTTGTTCGTCAATTCAACTGTTATCGTTTTCTTCAGCAAATTACGTAAACAGCCGAAAATCAAAGCCTTTCTTTCTTTTCGATGTCAAGGAAGTATTTGTACGTGTCGACTGTCAGCTCGCCGCAGGCTGCTTCATCGCAGGCGATGATTGCGCCGTTGTGAAGCTGAAGAGCGGAGCATGTCCACTTCTGGCTGACGGAGCCTTCAACGGTTGCGGCAAGAGCCCTTGCCTTGTTGTGGCCGCTGATGAGCACCAGAACCTCCTTGGAATCGGTGACTGTGCCGATGCCTACTGAAAGAGCCTGGGCGGGAACCTTTTCGGGGTCGTTGCCGAAGAATCTGGAGTTCACGATTCTGGTGTCCGTGGTGAGGTCTCTCACGCCGGTTCTTGACGAAAGGGATGTGAAAGGCTCGTTGAATGCCAGGTGTCCGTCCACGCCGATACCGCCCATGAAAAGATCTATTCCGCCGTAGGAGGCGATCTTCTTTTCATACCTTTCGCACTCTGCAACCGGGTCAGTTGTCATGCCGTCAAGAATATTGATATTCTCTGCGGGAATGTCTATGTGATCGAAGAAATTGTCGTGCATGAAGTACCAGTAGCTCTGGTCATGTTCCCTCGGAAGCCCCAGGTATTCGTCCATGTTGAATGTCACGACGTTTTTGAAGGAAACCTTGCCCTCCCGGTTCATCTTAATCAGTTCCTTGTACACGCCAATTGGCGAGGAACCTGTGGGAAGACCCAGAATGAAAGGTTTGTAGCCCTTGTGGGCGTTTATCTTGGCGGCAATGTAGTTTGCTGCCCATTTGCTCATCTTTTCATAATTATCCTGAATAACAACTCTCATTATAATACTCCTTCCGGCGCATATGTATTTGTGCGGCAGCGTCTGCCGCGGCGTCATGGTCAAACTGAATTATACACACGGGAAGTTTCTTTTTCAAGAAAAACAAGTCCGCAGGAACCTGTTTTAAGCTAAAAAACGGATGTTTAAAACTCATTTAACAATATTTTGCGGTTGATAACAAAACGATAACAGACTATAATGTAGCGGTAAATCTAACACACGGAGGTTTCGATTTATGTACAGGATCGGAATAGACCTTGGCGGCATCAACATCGCCGTCGGACTGGTAACAGAAGACTGTCAGCTGGTTGTTAAGAAAAGTGTCCCTACTTTGAGCAAAGGACGCAAAGCGACTGATGTTGCAAAACTGATGTGTGATACAGCTCTTTCACTTATCAAAGACGCCAATTTAACAGAAGATGACATTATATCCATCGGTATAGGCATTCCCGGTGCAGTGGACAAACACCTGGGGAAATTAGTAAGAGTGGCAAATCTTAACCTTGACGGATTCGAGCTCGCCTCATTCTTCAAAAAGTACACAAAAATACCCATAATTCTCGAAAATGACGCCAACTGCGCCGCTCTTGCGGAAGCTGTGGCAGGCGCCGGAAAAGGCAGGAAGTCAGCACTAACTGTCACGCTGGGGACAGGCATTGGCGGCGGTCTGGTTTTAAACGGAAAGTTATATTCCGGGTTCAACTTTGCCGCAGGTGAAGTGGGCCACATGGTCACACATGTTGGCGGCAGAAAGTGCGGATGCGGAAGACGCGGATGCTTCGAGAGATACGCCTCCGCGACAGCTATCATACACGACGCAAAAGTTGCGGTCAGAAAGCATCCCGAGTCAAAAATCCTTGAGCTCAGCGGCGGAGATATCCAAAAGATTTCAGGCAGAAAGGTTTTCCAGGCGAGGGACCTTGGCGATGAGGTCGCTGCGGCTGTTGTCGACAATTATATCAGAGAGCTTGGCGAGGGACTCGTCAACCTCATCAACATTGTGGCACCCGAGGTTCTCATTCTCGGCGGCGGCATTTCAAACCAAGGAGAGAAACTGCTCAAGCCTCTTCGCAAATACGTTTACGACAGATGCTACGGTACAAATCTCATTCCGATGACTGAGATTACCTGCGCGACGCTCGGAAACGACGCGGGCATCATAGGCGCCGCGCTCCTTCACAATTAAACCATGACTGTCAGACTGTTTTTGAGATACGACGGCAGGGGCTTCTGCGGCTGGCAGATTCAAAATGAAGGCGGGTCCGAAAATCCGTCAAAGCCGACCGTACAGGGCACCCTGAACAAGGCTCTCCGCGAGCTTCTCCGCGACGATTCGATAAAGGTCACCGGCTGCAGCAGGACCGATACGGGTGTTCACGCCCTCGATTACTGCGCAAGCTTTGAGGTTTCCTCGCTCACCGTGCCCGCGGACAAGATCTGCCTTGCCCTCCGCCCTCTTCTCCCCGAAACGCTGACAGTTTTTCGTTCTGAAATCGCGCCCGACGGCTTTAACGCGCGCTACGACACAGTCAAAAAGACATACAGGTATCTGTTCTATTGCGGCGAGAGCTCTTTTCCTTCGCTTGACGCTAATGCGTGGTTCGTCAAAACCCAAACCGCCCCTGACCTTGAGACCATGAACAGTGCCGCGGCTAAACTTGTTGGCACCCACGATTTTTCCGCATTTTGCGGAGATTTGAAAAACGTCAAGACCACCCTCCGCACAATTTATTCCTGCACAGTAAAAAAATCGGAGCTTGTTGTGGGAGAAGGCTGCATTGGCGTGTACGTCCTTGAAATCACAGGCGACGGGTTCCTCTACAACATGGTGAGAATAATCGCAGGCACCCTGGTCTACACCGGGCTCGGAAAAATGACCCCGGATGACGTTGAGAAGGCCCTTGAAAACAAGGCCCGGAAGGACGCGGGGATAACCGCTCCGCCCCAGGGGCTTTATCTTTCAAAAGTATATTTAAGAGAAGAAAATCCGGCTCAGCCCTAAGGCTTCGCCGGATTTTCCGTAAAAAACTATATTGTCAAGTTTGTTTATTGCTGAAAAGGATTCTCTCTTTTGACAACCTCTTTTTCCATAAACCCGTTTTCTTTTCTCTTGTAGCCGGAATTGTCAAGGGCATTGATCATGTAGCAGGAAACCGCAATGGAGCCGAAAGCGGAGACTAACGACGAGATCAGCAGCGTGACGGTTGTAATCACAACCGAGCCGATAATTCCCGCGGTGCCGCTGAGGGGTATGAGTGCGAGCAGCAAGCCCACGATGAATGTTGTGAAAAGAGTCGCGGCGCTTGAGACCAGATACATGACAAACATGAGGGGTCTTTTAACGACGGCCCCGCCGGTTCCGAGAAGGCCCTTGAAAAAGGTCTGCCCTGTGAGAGCCGCAAAGTAGCAGCTGAGGCCCGCTATGACAGCGATGATAAGACCGGGCAGGAACATGATTATGAAGCCAAGCGCTGCAAACACCGCTCCAAGGAGTGTGCATGCGGCGATTTTCGGAAGCATCTTCAGGGCGCCGGTGAAATACTGTGTGGCGGTCGATGTCTGCTGAAGGTCGAAGTCATCCGAGTGGACCACGTTCATTTCCTCGTCCGCACGGGAGCGGGAAAGAAGTCCCCGCCTTCCCTCGTCAAGGGTGAGTCTTGAAACGGCGGCAGGCAGGAGCAGCGTGAGCATCGAAACCAGAAGCATTACGAGAAGAAACGGCACAAGGGACGGGGCCGCACCGTAGAAAGATTCATATATCTCGTTTTGAGAGGATTCCGAGTTGCTGAAAACATCAAGGAAAACGTTCACAGATTCGTTTTTCAGCAAAACAAGCTCCGATATTCCCGTTATAACTCCCACAGGAATCATAACCAGGAGCACCAGCACGATTATAGTTTTAAAGTGAAGGCGGAATATTCTTGCGGATTCCTTGAACACGCCGCCGAATGTGATTTTTTTCATAATCTTATTCCTTCGTATCTGTCCTTACAGGCCGTTAAATCTTTATAACACGCCAATGAATCACACGCCGCCAGCTTTTTTCTTTTCGAGCCTGCGTTTGTATATCTTCAGCCAGATGAAAACTCCGTAGGTACCGATCAGCGCAAGAATCAGCGCAACAATCAATACCGTATACCCGTTAAATCCGCCCTCCGTGGTGACCACCTGACCGTTTTCGATGGAGTCAAGGTGCCCGGGGGCGTAAACAAAGAAGTAGTACGCAAGTATCTCCGGGGGATTCTTGTCCGGGAATGTGTCCGCAAGTTTAGGTACATAATGTATCAGGACGGTGACGGCAAAGGATAAAACCGCGGCCAGCACCGTATCGAGCACAAGTATAAGGTTCGTTCTGAAGCCCTTTGTTTTTCCGTGACCCAGCGCAAAGAAGAAGGATGTGACACCTGCCCCGCAGGCGAGCATCAGCGGGATTGAGAAAATATCGAAGGCGCAGAGAAGCACCGCAAAAGGCAAAGAACCTACGATACCGCCAAGGAGACCCACCGCGAACAGCTTCAGAAAACCCGTTGCACCCGGATTTTCCGCCTCGTACATCTCGTTTTTAAAGCTTTCCCTGTCACTTTCCTTTTTATCGGCAGCCGTTTCCGCAGGCTCCGCTGTTTTTTCATTGGCGGCTGCCTCCGGCGTCGAAGGCGTACCGTCGGTTACTATTTCGTTTTCGGGCATATTTTCGGGCATATCAAATTCTCCTGTATGTCTGAGCCGGTTATATATAAAACCGGCAAGCTCGGGCACTCTTTGGAAGAGATTGCTGCGCCGCTGTCATTTTTGCTGAAAAAGATAGAGCGGCTTCCGATTTCACCGGTATTATAGTTCCGTATACTTAAATTGAGATTAAAACACCGTTCCGCAGCGGTCCGGTACGTTCCTTTCATCAAGCCAGGCAGCGGCCCACCACCGTTTCGACCTCTTCTTTTTCCATTCCCGAGGCCAGCTGGATTTCGCTGAAAAGAATCTTTTTTGCGCTCACAAACATCTTTTTCTCGCCGGAAGACAAAGTTTTAGACTTCTCGCGAAGGGCAAGGTATTTGTAAACGTCGACGATCTTGTAAATATCCCCTGTCTTCATGAGCTCCAGCTGATCCCGCTGGCGTTTGTTCCAGTTCGGGTCCTGGGGCAGTATTTCGGAGGTTCTGATGTAGTTCAGGACGTTTTCAACTTCGTCTGAAGATATGACAGGCCTGAGTCCGGTCCCTGAGGACGGGCTCGCAGGCACCATAAGGTGAAGATTACCGTAGGGCAAATCGATTACGTAGTATTTTTTCGTCTCTCCGTCAACCTCGTTCTCCTTAACCTCGCTGATAACGCCGGCCCCGTGAAGCGGAAAAACGACAAAATCTCCTCTTTTGAAATCCATGATTAACGCACATACAGTATTCAAGCCGCAATGTAATTCTGATAGCTATTTCAAAATACAACTTGAAACTCTCCCGTGTTTATTTTAAACTATTCCAGGTACTTTTTCAAGTCTAAAACGCCAAGAAAGCAGGTAAAGAAATGGACACTGACAGGACAAATCCCCAAATCGGGCAGCTTCTCGACTTCTTCGGCAAGACCTTCGGCAGCAGCGAAGGCGTTCGGGTTTTTGCGGCCCCGGGCAGGGTCAATCTCATTGGCGAGCACATAGATTACTGCGGCGGATTTGTATTTCCGGCCGCCCTCACGCTGGGCACTTACGTTGCCGTCAGGAAAAACGGCACAAAGGACACGGTGAGACTCGCTGCGACTACGATTGACGGAGTCAGATCCTTCAAACTGTCAGATATCGAATCGGCAAAAGCCCTCGACTGGGGCAACTACCAGGCAGGCGTTGTGCGGGAGCTGATGCTCCTTGGCGTGCCCGTTGAGGGTTTTGACGCGGCATATCTCAGCACGATACCTTTCGGCGCAGGTCTTTCCTCATCGGCCTCTATTGAGGTCTCCACCGGTCTTGCGGTGTCAGAGCTTTTCGGCGCCCCGGTCACAGGCAAAGAACTTGCCCTCGCGGGCCAGCGGGCTGAGAACAGGTTCTGCGGCGTCAACTGCGGCATCATGGACCAGTTTGCATCGGCAATGGGTCTTGCCGGCCACGCCATCCTCCTGGACTGCGCATCGGTGACCCACAAGTATGCGCCCCTTGACCTTGGCGATTCGGTGCTGGTACTCGCCAATACATGCAAAAAACACGCCCTCGGGGCATCGAAATACAACGAACGCCGGGGTGAAGTGGCTGTGGGACTGGAGGAAATGAACCGCATCGCCCTCGCCCACGGCAAAACCGCCAAGCCAAACCTCTGCGCCTTCAACAAGGCAGAGCTGCTCGAATATGCGCCTGAAATCGCCAATGACATCATCAGAAAGCGAGTCATGCACGTGGTAAGCGAAAACGAGCGGGTCAAAGAGGCCGTGACCCTGCTGGAATCCGGCAACCTCACCGCCTTCGGCGCTCTCCTTCGGGACGCCAACCAGTCCATCCGCTACCTCTACGAGGCCACCGGCGAGGAGCTTGACGCCATCTTCGACGCCGCCCTGGACTTTTCAGACTGCATCGGCTCAAGAATGACGGGCGGCGGCTTCGGCGGCTGCACAGTCAACATCGTCAAGGCCTCAGCGGTCGAAGCCTTCAAAGCCCACGCGGCAGCCGCCTACACAGCAAAAACCGGCAACATCCCTGAGTTTTACGTCTGCGAAATCGGCAACGGCGCCAGAGAGCTCGTCTGACCGCCCTTTCCCGCGGCCGAATCAAATTCTTGAATCATCTTTAAAGCAAGCACCTTTTTGCACCGCACGGCGCTTGCTTTTTGTTTGTTTTTTTTGTAGAATTAGTTTACAAGGATATGGCAATATTATTGGATTTATCTCCAATTCTATCCAAAGGCAAGTATCTAAGTTTAATTCAGCTGTTTCAGACAGTTTGTTACAGGAGGATAATAAAGTTATGAAAAAGTTTATGGTTTTTGTCGTGCTTTTTGCATTGGCGGTTTCATTGGTTGCCTGCGGCACCGCCGTGAATCAGGAGCCTGCAAAAAGTACTGCAGAAAGTACTGCAGATAATTCCACACCGGAGCCTATAGACAGTGACGATCAGGGCAGGGATTTTCAACCCGGCGTTATTTTGCTGACTCTTAACGAAAAGCAAACCGGCTCCGTTGAAAGTCTGTTCCCGGAACTCAATATTGAGAGTGCGGAAGACGTCAATCAAAAGGCTTACGACAGGGTTAAGGACAATCCGGAGCTCAAGGAACAGGCGGATGCATAC
>CACZNV010000123.1 GCA_902782645.1 uncultured Ruminococcus sp.
AGAACGGAACCGTTACATTCGTTAAGAATGACAACTACTACAAAGGCGCTCCGAAGATTACATACATCAAGTTCCAGGAAACCGGCGATGCCGATAAGGTACCGGGCGTTGAAGGCGGAACGTTTGACGTAACAGATCCTTCATTTAACGATGCTGCTGTTAACGCTATTAAGAAGGCTAATAACGGCGAGCTCACCGGCAGTGTTATCACAACAAGCACCGTTGACAACCTCGGCTACGGATACATCGGCGCTAACGCTTACACCGTACTCGTTGGAAACAACCCCGGAAGTGAAGAATCTAAGGCTCTCCGCAAGGCATTTGCAACTCTCTTCGCTGTATACAGAGACACCAACGTTTACTCTTACTACAAAGAGAGAGCAGCCGTTATCCAGTATCCTATTTCCAATACATCCTGGGCAGCTCCGAAGCCGAATGACGAAGGATACGCCCTTGCTTACTCAAAGGATGTTGACGGAAATGCAATCTACACAGCTGAAATGAACGAGAGCGACAAGTATGCAGCAGCTCTCCAGGCAGCTATCGGTTTCTTCAAGAAGGCCGGTTACACCTGGGATGAAGCTACATCCAAGTTCACAGCAGCTCCCGAAGGCGCTAAGATGGCTTACGAAGTAATCGTCCCCGGCGACGGTGTTGGCGATCACCCGGCTTACGGTATCCTCACAGATACAAAGGCAGCTCTTGAAAAGATCGGTATCACTCTCAATATCAACGACCCGTCTGACTCCAACGTTCTCTGGAATGCACTCGATGGAGGCACACAGAACTTCTGGACAGCCGCATGGGGCGCAACTCCCGATCCGGATATGTATCAGATTTATTACAGCCAGAACATAGTAGGAATTGAAGGTTCTTCCGAATCCAACCACTACCACATTCAGGACGACACTCTTGATGATCTCATCAAGAAGGCCCGTAAGAGTGCAGACCACGCTTACAGAAAGAACATCTATAAGGAATGCCTCGAGATCATTCTCGACTGGGGCGTTGAGATTCCTACATACCAGAGACAGAATGCGATTATCTTCAGCACAGCACGTGTCAATATGAACACTGTTACACCTGACATCACCACTTTCTGGGGCTGGATGAATGACATCGAACTCCTTGAGATGAACCCTGCAAAGTGATATAAGCCCAATCCGCTTTTAACACTTAAGTAAAATAAAAAGCGGCAAGCACTCCTTAAAAACGGGTGCTTGCCGCTAATAAGTTTCCAAAGAGGAGAACTCTTATGTTCAAATTTATAGTCAAAAGACTGCTGTTGAGCGTAGTGATTTTCTTTTTTGCGATGTTCATAATCTACACGCTGATTTACTGTCTGCCGAGTGGTTATGTGGAAAACACCGCAAGAGAGCTTTCATCCGCCACAGCCAAATCGGGTGGAAAGACCTATAAGGAATGGGTCGATCAACTTAATAAAGAATACGGTATGGACAAAAATGTCGTTGAAGGCTACTTTAGCTGGCTCTGGAAGGCTGTCCAGGGCAAATTCGGCACCAGCTGGAAATGGAACATGCCCTGTACCGAGAAGTTCTCCAAAGTAATTTGGAACAGTTTCTTCCTGGGATTAGTAGCTCTCTTCTTTGAGGTTATCATCGCCATTCCTCTCGGCGTTATCGCCGCAAGGAAACAGTACAGCGTCACCGATTATACGGTAACATGTATATCTCTTATAGGAATTTCACTTCCTACATTCTTTGTTGCGTCATTATTGAAGCTTGTATTCGTTGTACGTCTCGGATGGTTTGACATCAGCGGAATGCACTCACGTAACTTTATCGCGGCAAATGCTACGTGGTGGTCTTCAACTCTTGACATAGCTAAGCACTTTGTACTTCCCGCGCTGACTTTGATATTTGTGAGCATCGGCGGCTTGATGCGTTATACGAGAACCAACATGCTTGAGGTTCTCAATGCGGATTACATCAGGACTGCGAGAGCAAAGGGTCTTCCCGAGAGGAAGGTCATCGGCCGCCATGCTTTCAGAAATACATTGATCCCCATCGTTACAATCCTTGGCGGATCTCTTCCCGGTCTTTTCTCCGGCGCCCTTATTACTGAGACACTTTTTGCTCTTGACGGCATCGGCTATGCCTCTTACTACTCCATGACGGGTGGCGACATTCCGTTTACAATGTTCTATCTGTCGTTTATGTCTATTCTTACTCTTCTCGGCAACCTTATTGCCGATATTCTCTACGCGGTAGTAGATCCGCGAGTCCGTGTGAATTGAGGTGACGGGAATGAGCAAAGTTTACAGCAGAAATGAATTAAACGAAAAATTAAAGGCTAAAGAAGCTGCTGAGGCTCTTCAGAAGCAGTCCTCCGAAAACGGTGAGAACAAAACTATCGCTCTTGACGATTCCCAGCGTGTAAAAGTTCTCAGTCCCACAAGGCTTGTTGTTAAGAGGTTCCTTAAGAACACTCTTGCAATCATAGGTCTTTGCATATTGATTTTCATGTTCGTCATGTGCTTTATGGGGCCTATATTTTATCCTTACGGACAGACACAGAAGTTTAAAAAAATTGATAAGTTACAACTGAACTATTCCGTCACCAGCCGTGTTCACGACTTTAAGCAGTACGTGGTCTATGACGGAACGGATACCGACATTGCCGAGTTGAAACGTTACCTTGATTCATACGTGAAGGACCTCGACGTCTCCGGCGAAACAACTCTTGTAAAGAGTATCAAGGACAAAAAGTATGTGATTGAGAAGCTTTCCGACAAAGTTGTCAAGGTTTCCTTCGCCGGTACTGAAACCCTCACTGAAATCGCAACCGTTGACACTATTTTAGAGGAAGTGAAAGGGGACGGGCTTGCCGATGAGTTTAAAGCCGCCATCCTTTCCGCAATCTCAGAGAAAGGCGAGTCGTTTGAGTATGAAGGTGTCAATTATATATTGAAGTACCCTTCAAAGAGCTCCGCCAAGGTCACCAAAGTCGAGTTTGAAGAGGCCAACATAGATTATATTGTTGCCACAAAACTCAATTTCGACTCCGCTAAGACAGGTGTTTCAATTCCCGACGGCTTTGCGGTGAAGACGCTGCTTGCAGTTTTTGATAAAACCGACAGCGATTACATCGCCAATGAAGAATCCGGCAAGAAAGAGTTCACTTTCGACGGAACTGTTTACTCATATGCCTTCAAAGAGGGCGGAGAAATAGATATCTTCAGAAACGCTGAAGAATATGCCTATATTTCCGAATTCAAAACAACCGATATAAGCGGCGATGACACTCTTGACTTGGATTATAAGAAGCACATGGCTTCTTTGGTTGCCGAACTGGAAAAGGACCCCTCCCACAACTCGTCTTTTGAGTGGGATGTTCCTCAGCTGGATTCTAAAACCGGTAAATATGAAAAAGACGAAAACGGTCTTCCGATTCTTTACAGGGAAAACCTTACCGTAACCCGCAAGGAAACTTCGGGCGACGTGTATTACTACTCCGGATTCCCCACAAACAAGGAGCTCATCTCTATTTATGAGAGGCCTTCCTGGGAGCACATACTGGGCACCGACGGCGACGGCTACGACGTATTTGCGAGAGTGCTCTTCGGAGGAAGGGTGTCGCTCCTTGTCGGTTTTGTAGTTGTTTTGATTGAGACATTCCTTGGCGTTATCCTTGGCGGCATCTCCGGTTTCTTCGGAGGCTGGGTCGATACGCTGATCATGAGGCTTGTGGATATCTTCTACTGCATACCTACGATGCCGATCCTGATTATTATCGCTTCGGTATTTGACTATTACCAGCTTAATTCTTATGTCCGACTGTTCTGGATGATGGTCATCCTAGGTATCCTGGGATGGTCCGGAATTGCAAGGCTTGTAAGAGGCCAGATACTCTCGCTTAGGGAACAGGAGTTCATGATTGCCGCCGAGGCCACGGGTCTCCGCACAAGCAGGCGCATATTCAGGCATCTGGTTCCTAACGTTATGCCGCAGCTTATCGTCTCGATGACCATGGGCCTCGGAAGCGTTATCCTTACAGAGTCCACGCTCTCCTTCCTCGGCCTTGGCGTTAAGCACCCGCTTGCCACATGGGGTAATATGATCAACTCGGTTTCCACAATCGAAGCCATGAGAGAATACACTTACATCTGGATTCCTGTAGGTATTCTCATCTGTCTCACGGTTATTGCGTTTAACTTCGTCGGCGATGGACTGCGCGACGCATTTGACCCGAAGATGAAGCGGTAAGCCGGAAAGGAAGTTTGTTATGGCAGTAAAAAGCAATAAGAAAAGTTCATATATATCCGGCAAGGAATCCCGGGCCATTTCAAGGCGCAACCGCAAGATCACCCGTAAACTTGAAAAGAAGCGCAACAGAGCTGTTAAGGACAAGAGCCAGTTCACCACAAAGATGCGTGACGAGAACAACGTTCTTGAGCTTGACAATGTCTGCACCTACTTCTTTACGGATATAGGCATTGTAAGGGCTGTTGACGGCGTATCCTTCGACATACCCAAAAACTCTACCGTTGGCGTTGTCGGCGAGTCCGGCTGCGGCAAGAGCGTAACCTCTCTTTCCGTAATGCAGCTTCTCTTGAGACCCACCGGACAGGTGGTTGGCGGCGAGATAAGGCTCAACAACGACGACGGAACGGCTTACAACATCGTCAACACTCCTACATCTATAATGCAGGAAATCCGCGGCGACAGGATCTCCATGATCTTCCAGGAGCCCATGACCAGCCTCAACCCTGTGTTCAGAATCGGAGACCAGGTGAACGAGGTCCTCACCCTCCACAACAAGGGAATGACCAAGGAGGAGGCAAACGAAAGGTCCATTGAGCTTCTCAAGATGGTGGGCATCGCCAATGCAGAGGGCGTCTTTAAGATGTATCCTCATGAGCTCTCCGGCGGTATGAGACAGAGGGTAATGATAGCCATCGCTCTTGCCTGCAACCCGAAGCTTATCATTGCGGACGAGCCTACAACAGCTCTCGACGTTACAATTCAGGCCCAGATTCTCGATTTGCTCCGCAATCTCAAGAATCAGATTAACAGTTCAATCATGCTCATCACCCATGACCTTGGCGTCATCGCCGAAATGGCCGACTATGTGGTGGTCATGTATGCCGGCCGCGTTGTCGAGAAGGGCACAGCATCCGATATTTTCCACAATCCCTGCCACCCATACACAATCGGTCTCATGAAATCAAAACCTGTTGTGGGCAAGAAAGTGGACGAACTCTACAATATTCCCGGAAGCGTTCCGAACCCTGTAAATATGCCGAACTATTGCTATTTCAAGGACCGCTGCGAATACTGCACCCACAAGTGCGACGGAGCCTACCCGCCTGAAATCAAAATCAGCGACACCCACGTTGTGTCCTGCTACAGATTCATTGAAGAGGGCGAGATTGTAGGATATCCCGTTATTGTTGACCCGGAGGCGCTGTGACTATGGAAACGGATAACAAGATTTTAAACCAGGAATTCAAACCGGAAAATCCCGACAGCGACGTCCTTCTCGAGGTCAGGGACCTGAAAAAGTATTTCCCTATAAGAAGCAGCTTTTTCAGACGCGTTATCGGTCATGTGAAGGCCGTTGACGGCATCTCTTTCAAGATTAAGCGCGGAACTACAATGGGCCTTGTCGGCGAATCCGGCTGCGGCAAATCCACAGCGGGACGAACCATCCTGAGACTTATTCCGAAAACATCCGGCTCTGTCATTTATAACGGTGTGGATCTCCACTCTTTGAAGAGGTCCGAGCTCCGTTCCATCAGACAGAAGGTTCAGATTATTTTCCAGGATCCCTACTCCAGCCTTTCGCCAAGAATGCCTGTCGGTGAAATCATTGGCGAGGCCGTGAGAACACACGGCATTGTTCCTAAGGAAGAGTACAACGCTTACATCACCAGGGTCATGAAAGCCTGCGGTCTCCAGGAATACCACAAGGACCGTTATCCCCACGAGTTCTCCGGCGGTCAGAGACAGAGAATCTGTATCGCAAGAGCTTTGGCGTTAAACCCTGACTTCATCGTCTGCGACGAGCCTGTTTCGGCTCTCGACGTTTCGATACAGGCCCAGATTATTAACCTTTTGAAGTCTCTTCAGAAGGAATTCAACCTGACCTATCTTTTCATATCCCACGATTTGTCTGTGGTGGAGCACATCTCCGACACCGTCGGCGTTATGTACCTGGGCTCCCTGGTTGAGTTTGCCGATACAGAACAGATATTCAAGAATCCTCTGCATCCTTACACAAAGGCTCTGTTTTCGGCAATACCGATTCCTGATCCCGACGTCAAGATGGAGAGAATCGTTCTTGAAGGCAGCATTCCTTCCCCTGCAAATCCGCCTTCCGGATGCAAATTCCACACAAGGTGCAAGGAGTGCAAAGAGAGGGGCATGAAGGTCTGCGAGAGATTTGTTCCTGTGAACAAAGAACTTGAACCCGGCCACTTCTGTGCGTGCCACCTTTATAACACGCCTGAGGAAAATGCCGCATACGAAGCGGAGATGGCTAAGCAGGACAGCATGGCTTCCTCCGCCGGAACGACTGTATGACCTTAGGGCCTGATTACCGCTGCTGAAATGAAGAAAAAGCGTATAGATCCGGAAGATGACGGTAGAGTCATCGCCAATATGAACGTTGACGGCATGCCCTGGTACGCCGGAAGTGCCTCCAGAGACAAAAACCAAAATACCGAGGATATCAAAAAGCTCTCAAAGAAAGAGACTTTGTGGCTTATCCTTGGCGTTGTCGGTGCCGGTCTCCTTGTGGCCGCAGTTTTCGGAATAGGGTTCTTTTTGTTCATTCTGTTTGCGGACAAAGTATGGTTTCACAATTGAGAGTTCAATTGATGTTTCCGCCGAAGCAAAAGTTTCCTGCCCCGGCACGCCGGGGCGATTTTGATAAAAACTATTCAGCACAAAAAGGAGTGATTGAAATGGCTGAAATAAATTTGGATTGGCCGAATATAGGCTTTGCTTACAGAGAGACCCCCGTAAGGTTTGTCGCCGACTATGTTGACGGAAAATGGGACGAGGGAAGATTCTCTACAGATTCCAATGTGGTTATTAACGAATCCGCAGGTGTTCTGCAGTACGCGCAGACATGTTTTGAGGGCCTTAAGGCTTCCAGAACCGAGAAGGGCGACA
>CACZNV010000124.1 GCA_902782645.1 uncultured Ruminococcus sp.
CTGAGGAAAGCGGGCTGGGACACCCACGGACTGCCTGTGGAGCTGGAAGTTGAAAAGCAGCTGGGCCATGACGGCAAGGAGCAGATCGAGCAGTACGATCTCGAGCCTTTTATTGACAAGTGCAAGGAGAGCGTCTGGAAGTACAAAGGCATGTGGGAGGATTTCTCCGCCACTGTCGGCTTCTGGGCGGACATGGACAACCCCTACGTGACCTACCACAACACGTTCATCGAGTCCGAGTGGTGGGCTCTCAAAGAGATCTGGAAAAAAGGTCTCCTCTACAAGGGCTACAAGATCGTGCCCTACTGCCCCCGCTGCGGCACCCCTCTGTCATCGCACGAGGTCGCTCAGGGCTACAAGGACGTCAAAGAGACCAGCGTTATCGCCCGCTTCAAGGTAAAAGGCGAGGACGCCTACATTCTCGCATGGACCACCACACCCTGGACCCTTCCCTCGAACGTTGCGCTCTGCGTCAACCCCGTTGAGTCATACGCCAAGGTAAAATCCGGCGATTACACATATTACATGGCTGAGGCGCTGGTGAAGAGCGTCCTTGGCGATGATGCAGAGATCATCGAGACCTTCAAAGGCAAGGACCTTGAATTCAAAGAGTACGAGCCTCTCTACAATTTCGCCAAGCCCAAAGAAAAGGCATATTACGTTGTTTGCGACGGCTACGTGACTCTCACCGACGGTACCGGCGTGGTTCACATCGCCCCCGCTTTCGGTGAAGACGACAGCAACGTGGGTAAAAAATACGGCCTGCCCTTCGTACAGCTGGTTGACGCCAAGGGCGAAATGACCAAGGAGACCCCCTGGGCAGGCACATTCTGCAAGAACGCCGACCCCCTCATCATGGACGACCTGCGGGAGAGAGGACTTCTCTTCAGAAAGCTCAAATTCGAGCACAGCTACCCCTTCTGCTGGAGATGCGACACCCCTCTCATCTACTACGCGAGAGACTCCTGGTTCATCAAGATGACCGCCGTCCGCGATCAGCTCATCGCCAATAACAACACCGTGAACTGGATTCCGGAAGGCATCGGCAAGGGCCGCTTCGGCAGCTGGCTGGAAAACGTCCAGGACTGGGGCGTCAGCCGCAACAGATACTGGGGCACCCCTCTTAACATATGGGAATGCTCCTGCGGAAAGAGAGTTTCAATAGGATCCATTGCCGAGCTCAAATCCATGTCGGACAACTGCCCGGATGACATCGAGCTCCACAGACCTTACATTGACAATGTCACCCTCAAATGCCCCGACTGCGGCGGCGTTATGAAGAGGACTCCCGAGGTCATCGACTGCTGGTTCGACTCCGGCGCAATGCCCTTCGCCCAGTGGCACTACCCCTTCGAGAACAAAGAAATCTTCGAGGAGAACTTCCCCGCCGACTTCATTTCGGAGGCCGTTGACCAGACAAGAGGCTGGTTCTACTCCCTCCTGGCCATCTCAACCCTGCTTTTCAACAAGTCCCCTTACAAGAACGTGGTGGTTCTCGGTCTCGTGCTTGACGAGTTCGGACAGAAGATGAGCAAGTCAAAAGGCAACGCCGTTGACCCCTTCAAGGCCCTGGCGGACCACGGTGCGGACGCCGTAAGGTGGTATTTCTACGAAAACAGCGCCCCCTGGCTCCCCAACAAATTCTCTGCCGACGCCGTCAACGAAGGTCAGCGCAAGTTCCTGGGCACCCTCCGCAACACATACGCATTCTACGTGCTCTACGCGGACATCGACAATTTCGATCCCACAAAGCACACCCTCGACCGCAAATCCTTAAGCGGCATGGACCGCTGGCTCCTCTCCAAGCTCAACTCCCTGATCATCGAAGTTGACGACGACCTGGCCAATTACCGCATCACTGAGGCGGCAAGAGCCCTTCAGGACTACGTTGACGAGATGAGCAACTGGTACGTGCGCCGCAGCCGCGAGCGTTTCTGGGCAAAAGAGATGACTCAGGACAAGATCAACGCCTACATGACGCTGTACACCGCCCTGGTGACCCTTGTCAAGCTGGCAGCCCCCATGATTCCGTTCCTCGCGGACGAAATCTACCGCAACCTGGTCTGCTCCGTTGACGCTAATGCACCGGAAAGCGTCCACCTCTGCGACTACCCCGTTGCCGACAAATCGGCAATCGACAAGGACCTGGAGGACTCCATGGAAGAAGTCCTTAAGATTGTTGTCATGGGCCGCGCCTGCAGAAACGATGCAGCCATCAAGAACCGCCAGCCCCTCTCCGTTATGTACGTTTCGGCACCTGCGGACCTCAAGGCTGAGTACAAGGCCGTCATTGGCGATGAGCTGAACGTGAAGAAAGTGGAATTTGTGAGCGACATGTCCCGCTTCTCCACCTACACCTTCAAGCCCCAGCTCCGCACCGTGGGTCCCAAATTCGGCAAGCTCCTTGGCGAAATCAGGACCGCCCTTCAGAACGTTGACGGCAACGCCGCAAAGCGTGAACTGGACGAAACCGGCAAGCTCACCCTCGCCCTCCCGTCCGCAACCGTTGAACTCGAGACTGCAGACCTCCTCATCGACGTCGCCAAGGTCCCCGGCTACGCCTCCGTCTCCGAGCCCGGCTACGCAGTGGCCATCGACACCACCCTCACCGACGAGCTCATCTCCGAAGGCTACGCCCGCGAGCTCATCAGCAAGATTCAGACCATGCGCAAGGACGCCGGCTTCGACGTCACCGACCACATCAACGTCTCAATCACAGGCACTAAAGTCGTGAAAACCGTCGCCGAAAGCCTCAAAGGCGAGATCTCACACGATGTCCTTGCCGACAGCCTGGTGACATCGCCAATGCCCGGCTTCACCAAAGAGTGGGACATCAACGGCGAAAACACCACAATAACAGTCGCCAAGGTCTGACCCCTTATATTTAAAATACACCCGCGGCGGGCCGGTCTTCGGCCCGCCGCCTTTTTTTGCCTTCTTGCACACAAAAAACTGCTTTTTCGAGTTCAAAACAGCGAGAAAAAAGCAGAAATACGCCAAGACAGTTTAAAACAGTTATATATTATTGTAAAAGTCCCGAATTTTAATTGATTTTAGCGAATTTTACTGAAATTTGCGATATCATTGCATTGACAAAGGTTTATTAAAATGGTATCATTGCACTCGCGCCTGTGAAAGGACTGTCCTTTGGCGGTGCGAAAGATGATTCC
This sequence comes from uncultured Ruminococcus sp., assembly GCA_902782645.1. GTDB lineage: Bacteria > Bacillota > Clostridia > UBA1212 > UBA1212 > UBA1212. Next base: position 3,171 of record CACZNV010000124.1, read on the forward strand.
GGTCTCAGGATCGGAGTTTGAAACTTAAAAGCAATCGCGGCGGAGCGCATTTCATTGGCGGCTGCCCGTAAAGATTCAGGAGGATTTTTCAACATGAGCACATACGTTGCAAAAGCCGGAGAAATCGAGAGAAAATGGTACGTTATTGACGCAGAGGGAAAAACCCTTGGCCGTCTCTCAACAGAAGTAGCAATGCTTCTCATGGGCAAGAAGAAGCCCGAGTACACCCCCTTCCTCGACACCGGAGATTTCGTAATTGTCGTTAACGCATCAAAAGTTGTTGTTACAGGCAAGAAACTCACAGACAAACTTTACAGACATCACACCGGATACGCCGGCGGCCTCAAAGAGATCAACTTCAAGACCATGATGGCTAAGCACCCGACATACGCCGTAGAGTACGCTGTAAAAGGTATGCTTCCCAAGAACTCCCTCGGAAGAGCTATGTTCAAGAAGCTTAGAGTATTCGCAGGACCCGAGCACAATCACGAAGCTCAGAAACCCGAGAAGTACGAGTTTTAAGGCATGGAGGACAATAAAATGGCAGAAAGATTTTGCGCAACAGGCAGAAGAAAGAAAGCTATCGCCCAGGTCGTAATCGTACCCGGCAATGGCGAATTCAAAGTAAACGGAAGAACACTTGACGAGTATTTCGGACTTGAAACTCTGAGATTCATTTGCCGTCAGCCCCTCGAGCTCGTCGGCGCCCTCGGAAAGTACGACGTTACAGTTAAAGTTATCGGCGGCGGATTCACCGGCCAGGCAGGCGCCATCAGACACGGCGTTGCAAGAGCCCTCGTAGCAGCTTCCGAAGAGAACAAGCCCGAGCTCAAGAAGGAAGGCTTCCTCACAAGAGACTCGAGAATGAAGGAGAGGAAGAAGTACGGCTTGAAGAAAGCAAGAAGAGCTCCTCAGTTCTCAAAGAGATAATCTCCGCGAAGCAGCGAAGCACAGAAACACACAATTCATGCCCTTGGATGCAAGCATTCAGGGGCGTTTTCGTTTTGAGTTTTTGCGACAACTGTCGCAGCAAAGATGAAGCAAAATCTAAGTGCCGCGTTATTGTGGGGTCCTATGTTTTACCAATGATTCAATTTTTGGATTTCATGAATAGGCCTTGAAAGAAGACAAAAAAGATGGTATCATTCGTTTAACAGAGTTGCCAGGTGCGAATAACACTTGGGACCACGCCGAGCATCAAGCTTGGCGTTTTTACTTTATGGAGCTGATATGGATTTAAAGAAACCTTACACATTAAACGAACAGATAACAAAGCTAAAAGACCATGGGGTAATAATAACTGATGAGGCATTTGCAAGAAATGTACTTCAAAAAGTCAGCTATTATAGACTTACAGGATATATGTTGCAATATAGATTATCAACAGATAGCCATGATATGATTAAAGGTATTCGTTTTGAAGATATCTACAAGATTTATTGTTTTGACGAAGAGCTCAGATCATTGCTTCGTCAGTACATTGAAAAAGCAGAATTCTTCTACAAAAACCTGATAGGGAATAAATTTGCTGAACTAAAATGTAAAAAAGCGCCATACGATCAGCATTATGATGTTAATAATTATTGTGATAAGGCTGGAATTACAAAGACGTTGCAGAGCTTCGCTAAGGAAAAATCATATTATAGAGACAGCGCCATAGTTAAACATCATTTCAATAAATACGCCGATAAGATGCCTGTATGGGTTATGCTGGAGCTGATGACCTGTTCAAGTGTTTCTTTATTTTACCATGCATTGTATTCCTCGGAAAAGAGCGTGATAGCAACGCAAGTGGGAATAAGCATACCAACGCTGGAGAATCATCTGCATGCTTTGTCTGTCATCAGAAATAAGTGTTCCCATGGAGTGCGTCTGTATAATTCTACAATTAATCCTCCAGTAAAGTTCAACAAGAGCTTCTTGAGGAAAAATCCAACAATAAGGAATGATTCTCTGTTTGCGTATATACTAATGCTGATTAAGAGGCTTCCGTCTGATGATGAAAGAAAGCAATTCAGAGATAAGCTTAACCGTATAGTTAAGAAATATGAGGAGAATATAGATTTTACCCTTATAGGATTTCCCAATAACTATATGGAACTTATGCACATAAAGAATCTGAAGAATATTGTTTAAAGTAGCCATCAACTTCATACAGTAATCTTAAGTTTTCTAACGTGCTGTGCAGGAGAACAACAACTCATCCTAATGCGTAGCGGCGCCTACAGGAGCTTTCTGGTTTGCTCCCGCGGGCACCGCTTTATCTCATTTTTTAGTTTTCTTTTGCGACTTGCGTAAAGAGCCAAACAACTGATTTTGGAGATATTTTTGATTGGGCGAACCCGACGATGTACGAAGGTACTTCGAGCGGTTCGCCCGATCAAAGCATTTTGTCCAGTAATCGTTTCCTTACATGAATTCGAAGTAAGTTTGAATTCGTATTATCGTTACATGGACAAAATGCGTAAAGATCCCAAAATCAAATTCACCCGTTGATGCAGAAGTGAATGAAGCGGAGCACGTCCAGGTAGTTTGTGGACTTGAACCGTATCTTCTTCGGTGCCACCTGGATGACGCCGGGGTAGAAGCTGTTGCGGTAGGCCTCGACCCTGCTCTCGTAGCTGACGCCGATCTCGAAGGATTCGGGCATCTTTACGGAGCACTTTTTGTAGTAGCCGTCCTTGAGGGATTTTTCGCTGCTCTCGAGGATGAGTTTTACGGCCTCGGAGGGGCTGATGGAGATTGTGGCGCCGCCAAAGCCCTCCTGGACGGGCACGGTGACGATTCCGGGGATGAGCTCGGAGGCCATGTCGCAGATGCCCTTGTCGCCGCTGATGAGGCTGATGGGGATGTCGAAGTATCCGGCGGTGTAGGCGTTGAGGGCAAACTCGCCGGCAATTTCGCCGTTGATCTTGAGGGTTTCGATGTGGCGGACCGCGTTGTGGGCAAGGGGATTGGCGTCGTCCTTGGCGGGTGAATGGTAGCCCGTCATCATGACTGCGTCAAACTTGCGGACGTTGATACCGGACATCATGGCGTAGATGTCATTGGCGTTGCCCCGCATAAGCTTGATGCCCTCGGGGAGCATGTCGGGAATGAGGCCGCGGCCCGTGTAGTTTGTGTCCTTGATGAAAATGTCGTCGGCGCCGCCCTTTTTGGCTCCGATGACCGCCGCTGCCACCTCTCTTGTCATCTGTTCTCTGAAATACCTGCTGCAGGGATTGTCGGGATCTGTCTCGGCAAAGCCGCAAAGGCCGCAAGTGCCTTCTATGTCGCTGCTAATGTAAACTCTCATGTTTTACCTCCGTATTGCCTGCCGCCCGCCGCCTCTGCGGTACCCGAATACAGGTGAATCGTTGTTTGTGTAATCTGTTGTATTAAATCTGCTATAAGGTCTGTCCGGTGACGCTGCGGTCACGCAAGACCCGTCAAGTCGTTGAAAAGCCTTTGAGTTTTCAGGGATTTTTTCGGCACTATGAGCCTCAGCTTCTTGTCCGAGACGCCAATGTCAAGAGGCATATCGCCGGCGCTCTCCCCGTCGTAGTCAAGCATGAAGCCTGTGTCCTTGTCGATGAGCTCCGCCCTGAGGGCGTTTGTCTGAAAGTAGTGCACGTACTTGCTGTCAATGTGCTTGCCGGATTGGAGCATGCCGTAGAGCGGAAGCACGTCCGCTTTGCCTATATCATGGAAAATAATGACCTCCAGCAGCCCGTCGTCAAGCTTTGCTCTGGGTGCGACCTTGCCGAAGCCGCCTGTCTGGCAGCTGTTGGCGACAATCACAATAAAAACATTCTCCTCGAAAGTCTCACCGCCTACCGTAAAGCGGATGCGGGTGTTCCGGTAGTTTTTGTCATCGCCAAGCTCTTTCAGCCCCGTAAAATAATACGCCAAAATGCCGAAGCGGGCCTTCTGGCTTGCCGGTATCGTGTGGGCAATGTTCGAAATCACACCGCCTGCAGCCACGTTAAGGAACGGATGCCCGTTGCACACGCCAACGTCCACATCTTTCACGCAAAAGTCCCTGACCAGCTTTTCCAGCGTCTTGGGCGTCTTTCCGATGCCCACGGCCGTGGCAAAATCATTGGTGGTTCCCGCGCCAAGTATCAGCAGCGGAATGCGGCAGTCAGAGGTCACAAGACCGCTCACCACCTCGTTTATGGTTCCGTCGCCTCCTGCGGCCAGCACAAAATCATAATCGTCGGGCCTCAGCTTCGACGTAATCTCAAAAGCGTCCCCGCCCTTCTGGGTGTAGAACACGTTGCAGTTGGAAAGAAACCGCTTTTTGAGCAGATTGCCGACAAGGTTCAGTGCGTTGGCCTGAAATGTTCTCTGTCCCGCGTTGGGGTTTATTAAAAACAGCGCTCTTTTCAAAGGTTTTTACCTCCGATTAATTCGAAAACAGTATACAACTTTACGCCGGCGTTTAAAAGCCCGTCAAGAAGTCACTTTGAACACCGTTTCGGTCTCTCCGTCCTCTTTTGCAATCACAAGCTCGTTGAATGCATTGGTTTTTTCGCCGTTTGAGTAGTAAAGAAGAATGGTGCCTCCTGAAACGTATATATCCGAAAGCGTTGGCGGAAAAGCGTCGAAAAAGATCACGATCTCCGGTTCCTTCCCGCTCTCAAGGTCCTCCATTGTGATTCTGAAGATGCCGTGGGAGCCGTCGCTGCCCACGCCGTAGAAGTAAAGCCTGTCGCCGTCAACGCAGAAAGCGCCTGAAAGGAGAACCGCCTTTAGCATTGGCAGCAGCTTTCCGGTATCAAGATCGATTGCATAAAGCGAACCCTCGCCATCGTCAAACATAATCTTTGAGCCTGACACGCCAAAATCATAAATCACTGTGCTGTCCAGAGTATCTTCCTTGAAGTAGTCCCCCGCGTCGTTCAGGATGAGGCTGTGGAAGCCCTCCGAAGGGCCTGAGGAGAAATATACCGTGTTGCCGATGACTGTCATGCAGCAGCGTAGGCAGGCGCCGGTGTTGTCGACAAAGATGTCGACGACCTTGCCGTCTGAAAGCTTTGAGATGCCCGTCCTTGACGAGTAGAAAAGCTCCCCGTTTGAGATGCACGGAAGGGCCCCGTATATATTGGCGGTGTATGTGGAAGGCTCCCCGTCATCGCCGGAGTCCAAGGTGTACTCGCCCTGAAGAGCCTTGACCTCATTGGTTTCACCGTTCAGAGAACAAAGCTCCCCTGCGGAGGCGTTTCTGAAGTAGCAGATATTGCCGTCAAAAGCCGAGAAATCCCTAGGCACCGCATTTGAAAGCTTGCGGGAGGTCTTTGAGGTCATGGAGTAGACATAGAGGTAACCCTCGTCTGCGTAATTTGAGTAGAATATCTTATCGCCAAAAATGACGCACTCCACCTGGGTCCTGTACTGGGGCTCGTTGACGGGGACCTCTTCCCCGCCGTTTTTACCGTTGTTGTTTTTTCCCAAAAAGAAGACAAGAAGTGCAATCGAAAGAGCTGCGAGAAGCACCCCTGCGACCGCAACGGCAATGATGACCCTGCGCTTTTTTGTCTTTATCGTCTTTTCCGCCATGCGCTTCTGGCGCTCCTCCCGGGACTCCCCCGGAAGTGCCTTGTCGCTCTCGCCGGCAATTAACATGGTGCAGTTTATGTTAGAAAAAGCCGTGTTCCTGCCGCCAAGGGCAAGATCATAATAATCCGGCACGCACTTTTCAAAGTCCGCCTCGATAATCTCCTCGATCTCACGGAAGGACTTTTTATCCTCCCCCTTGGCAAGGCCGCAGATGAGAGCCGCCTCTTTTATGCCCCGCTTGTACTCTCCGGAGCAGGAAAGAGGGTTGTACCAGAGAAGCCTTGCGGTCTCGGCGGGTGAAAGGCCGGCGCATTTTCTCACGCCGATGATAGTGCCCCTGTCCTCGGAGGTCTCAAAAAGAGCCGCAGAAAGAAGCCTGGAAATGTTTTCCCGCCTTGCAGACTCAGCCTGCCTTGCGATCTCGCCGTCGGCCATACCGTTGAGGCAAAGATTTCTCAGCATCTCAAGATGCCAGATTTTTGCAGACATTGACGTGTCAAAGTGTTTTGCCTCGGAGACACATCTCCTGTAACTTTCCGCCGCAGCTTCCCTTGCAAGTATCCTGTCGCCGGTCAGCACAAGGGCAAAGGCAAAGGCGCCGCGGCAGGTCGCCTTGTAGAAATTCTCAAAATCTTCTTTGCTTCCCCGGGCGATGCCGACCACCAGAAATTCAAGATTCATACCGTTTCCTCAATCTTAAGCACGTTTGTAAAAACGTTCAAAGCTCGCATATAAAAGCGGGCTCCATTCTCAGATAATCCGCCGCCGTAAGGTAGTACGAGACCCCGTTCAGGCGGTAAACCGGGGCGAGAGCTTCGCCCGGCTCCCCCTTCGGAGAGACGCCGTGGACGTGTCCGAAGTAGCAGCGTGTGATGTTGTTTTTTTCGATAATATCCGTAAAATCCGTTCTTTCGCGTTTTGTGAAAACAAAAGGCGGATAGTGGGTGAAGGCAAGAGTTGTGAACTCTCTTGAATCCTCCCTGGGGGAAGGGGCCTCTTGCCCGCCTAATTCTATCATTTCGTGCGGGTCAAAGTACACTCTTAAGCCTTCTTTAAGGTCAAAGCTTTTTTCCGCCAGCTCACAGCCGTGGCGGAAAGACATGTCAAAACGCATGAGCTCCCGGCGGAGCACCTTGGCGTCTCCCGCTCCGAAGTCGTCGTCCCCCGGAAGCAGCCAGCCCCTTGTGCCGCAGATCACGAGTCTGCTGTCTGTAAAGTAATATGCGTTGTTGTAGAGGGGAAGAATGGTCGTAAGACCGTTTCCCTTGAGAACACCCGTGAGCTTGGCCATTGACGTCCACCAGAGCTCGTGGTTGCCCTTCATAATGATTTTTGTGCCCGGCAGAGAGTCCAGAAGGACAAGATCAGGAACCGCCTCGCCAAGCTCCAGGCCCCAGGAAATGTCGCCGTTCACCACGACGTAATCTTCCTCCGAGACCACCCTTTTCCAGTTCTCGCAAAGCCTTTCGGTGTGGTTTGCCCAGGCCTTGCCGAATATATCCATTGGCTTTTCTACGCCCTGGGAAAAGTGAAGGTCGCCTATAACAAACAGTTTAGCCATTGGCGTCACCTCCCGTTGACTTCTTTTTTGCGGCCTCAAGCAAGCTCTCCTTAATCTCCGAAGCAAGCTTAAGAGATATTCCAGATGTGCCCGCAATCTCCTCAGCCGCGGCCTCGCGGATACCCTTCACAGAGCCGAATTTGCGCAAAAGTGCGACTTTTCTCTTATCGCCAATACCTTTGATTCCGTCAAGAGGCGACCTCTTGTACCGCTTCTCCGTGAGCTTTCTGTTGTACTCGATGGCGAACCTGTGGGTCTCGTCCTGCACATGGGTCACAAAACGCCATATGTCCGCATCGTCCTCAAGTCTGAACTCCTGCCCCTCCGGCGACATAAGACCGCGGCTCCTGTGCCTGTCGTCCTTCACCATTCCGAAAACCGGAATCGAAAGACCCTGTTCCGAGAGCACCCTTATCGCCTCGTTTATCTGGGTGATGCCCCCGTCCATAAGTATCAGGTCCGGAGCGGCCCCGAAGGAGGTCTCCCCCTCCGCAATCTTTCTGCAGCGCCTGGAGAGCATCTCGTTCATTGCCCCCACGTCGCTTCTCTTCTCAAGCGTCTTGATTTTAAACCGCCTGTAGTCGCTCTTTTTGGGTCTGCCGCCCTCAAAAACCACCATGCTCCCGTCAATCTCGGAATCGCCAAGGTTTGAAATATCA
>CACZNV010000125.1 GCA_902782645.1 uncultured Ruminococcus sp.
AGGCTACCGCGCCGGCATCCACATGAAAGCCTACAAGGAAAAGATTCCTGTAATGGTCATCGGAGGATGCGCAGGAAGCTTCCTTGGCGAGTACCAGGCAGGCGGCCTTATTGTGGTTCTCGGCCTTGGCGATAAGGACCGCAGAATCGTCGGGAACTTCCCCTGCACAGGTATGCACGGAGGAAAGATGATATTGAGGTCCTCTTGCAGCGACATCAAGTTTCCAGACCAGGTTACTGCAAGGCCGGCGACGGAGGAAGATCTTTCACAGATAGATAAATACCTGACGGAGTTTTGCAAGCTGTTTGGCGTTGACAAAAATGAACTGATGGATTCGCCCTTCACAATTGTCACCCCGGACAGCAAAAACCCCTACAAGAGGCTCTACGTAGCAAATTAAAATTCCGGTTTTCGAACCGGCGGAAGGTTGGCAGATTATGTATTACTCAAAGGAAGAAGTACTGCAATATGTGGAGGAAGAGGACGTAAAATTTATACGTCTCGCCTTTTGCGATGTATTCGGAAAACAGAAGAACATCTCAATAATGCCCGATGAGCTACCCAGGGCATTTGAACACGGCATCGCTTTTGACGCTTCTGCTATTAAAGGCTTTGGCGATGAGGCAAATTCAGACCTGTTCCTTCATCCCGACCCTTCCACCCTCACCTGGCTCCCCTGGAGACCCGAACACGGCAAGGTTGTCCGCATGTTCTGCTCCATATCAAATCCTGACGGAACACCCTTTGAGTGCGACACAAGAGCCCTCCTGATCAAAGCCGTGGAAGACGCCAAGGCAGAGGGCTACACCTTCTATTTCGGCGCCGAGCAGGAGTTTTACCTCTTTGAGCTTGACGAGAACAACGAGCCCACAAGAAAGCCCTACGACCACGCCGGCTACATGGATATAGCCCCCGACGACAAAGGCGAAAACGTAAGACGTGAAATCTGCCTTACCCTTGAGCAAATGGGTATCAGGCCCGAAAGCTCCCACCACGAAGAAGGCCCCGGTCAGAATGAAATCGATTTCAGATACACGGAGGCCCTTGAGGCTGCCGACAATGTAATGACCTTCCAGACTGTCGTAAAGACGGTAGCAAGGAGGAACGGACTGTATGCGGATTTCTCGCCGAAGCCCCTTGGCGATACACCCGGAAACGGTTTCCACATCAATATTTCCGTAAAAGGCCCCTCAAACGAAAACACTCTTAGCTCCGTGACAGCAGGAATTCTCTCCAAGGCCATCCCCATGACAGCCTTTTTAAACCCTTCCGAGAATTCATACAAGCGTCTCGGCAGAATGAAAGCCCCCAAGTATGTGTCCTGGTCCCGGGAGAACAGATCCCAGCTGGTCCGCATACCCGCCGCACAGGATGAATACAAACGCATAGAGCTCCGCTCCCCGGACCCTTCTGCGAACCCCTATATAGCTTTTGCCATTCTGATTCGCGCAGCGCTTTACGGCTTAAAGAACAACGCCAAGCTCCCGGAACCCGTCAACATCAATCTTTATACCGCAGACGAGGACTCTTTGTCTGAAATCTCAAAACTCCCCGAGACCCTCAAGGCCGCAAAAGAAGCCGCCTGCTCAGAAGACTTTATAAGCAATAACATACCTGCTCCTATAGTTAACATTTATTGCGCAGACTGAAAGCGCAAATAAAAAACTAAGGAGGTGAAATCATTTGAACCTTAAGGAGCAAGTGTACAGCATTTTAATCGTGTCCGCATCGCCAAAATTCAACGATGTGCTTCCGGATATTTTCCCACTGCCGATATACTCCCCTATGACGGTGGTATCAAACATCAGCGCCGCAAAAAGAGCGGTATCGGAGCGGGACTTTGATTTTGTCGTTGTAAATTCGCCTCTTCCGGACGATTCCGGGGTCAGATTTGCAATAGACACTGTAAATTCCTACAATTCGGTGGTTCTTTTCATCGCCCGTACCGAACAGTACGAGGAACTATACGAGCGGCTTGTGGAGCACGGCATATTCGTAATGCAAAAACCCTTCTCCCTTACAGTGTTTCAAACTGCTGCCGGCTGGCTCATAAGCGCAAGGGAACGTCTCAGGAAAAACGAGAAGAGAACACTTTCAATCGAAGAAAAGATGAACGAGATAAGGCTTGTCAACAGAGCCAAGTGGCTCCTCATAAGGGAGCTTAAGATGACAGAGCCGGAAGCTCACAGGTATATCGAAAAGCAGGCCATGGACAGGTGCATCGGCAAACACCAGGTCGCAGAAGAGATCATAAAAACATACGGTTAAAAAACTCCGCCCTCAGTTTCAAAACCAAGGACGGAGTTTTCGTTTTATTATTTTTCAGCGTTTTGCAGCGTATCAGTAGTCGCTTGCGGTGCCGTTAATAACCTGCCAGTACTCGTCTATCGGAAGAATCTTGCTCTCGTCAGGGATATCAATATTGAAATCTGCGCCAATTTCAGTCACGGTAAACAGAAAAGAGTCATTGTATTCGCAATGGTACGTATTGCCGTCAACCTTATACAGAACCTTCAGAGACGTTTTACATTCCATACTGCTGATTATGCCGTCCTTTGTAAGATCAAAAATATATAAGGCTGAAGTTTCAGCGACTTCACCGTCTGATAAATTGAGAATATCCAAAGTCTGATCTACGCCCGACTCGCAGACTTTCATGACCTCATCTTTTCCAAGTCTGCATTCTATTGTTTTTGAGCCGTCTTCGTGCTCTGTGACATTGGCGTATTCGAGCAAACCATTTTTAATCTCATTTTCGTAAACAAAGCCGGGGTCTGTTGACATAATTTCCGTCATCGATATACTGCTTCCTTCTGAAAGTTCAGTGAAGCCGAACTTATCATAAGGTTCCTGTCCTATGTAATAACCGTCTTTGGTAAGGATAACCTGCATGTTCTTGACGGGTTCAATGACGGTAATAGAATTCGTGACATCCGGCATATCGTAGGAAAGGATATAACGTATTACATAATCATCCGTTTTCCAGTTTTTAAAGATGGCGTCTACGGTAAGATTATTCATGCCGGCGCCGGTATAGTCCGGTTCGTCGGAGCTCACTGATGATTCTGTTTTCGTCGTAATATGATAGTCGGAATAATTGAAAACATTGGCAAAGCCTTCGCTCAGGTAGGACTCCAGCGCTTCCGCGTCGAGGTCAGAAGCCTTGTCGTCGGTCTTAGTATTCTTGTCGTCGGTCTTTATTACATTGTTGTTTTTTCCGCATGCGGAAAGCATGAACACGGACAAAACCGCCAATGTCAAAGCTATAACAGCAGCCGTAAATTTCTTCATGATAATAATCCTTTCTTAAAAAAGTTCAAATCCTTAAGCTGATGTATTCACAGTTTCATTTTATCACCCGGCAGAATTAAAAACAATTGTTAGAGAAATAACGTTTGTAACAGCATAACCATCCGCACCAAAAGTTGAATAAGAACATAATCGGTTTGTAATATAATCTAAAATAAGGTATAATCCGAGTTGAAAACCACATATCTGACTTCACGGAAGATAACGGACAGCTTTTTCGCTTTGAACAAGCGGTCATATTTCTTTTTGCAGGTAAAGAAGGAATCAGATGGAAAATACCAACCGCAGAGTTTCAAACAAAAAAACCTTGCTGAGCGTTATCTTGACGTTTATTGTCATATTCATTTTCATTGGCGTCATCGTTTTCTACTACAGGCAGTACTACTCCACAAAAAGAACCATGATAATCAAGGACTGTCAGCTTGACGCCATCAACTCTTCAGTCGAGATTAACGAACTTATGAGCGCCTGTATGGCTTCGATAGACCTTGCCGGCAGCACCATTGACAGTATTATCAGTTCGGGAGGCACCCGCGAGGAAATTCTGAAGGCGCTTGTCGATTTTTCGTATTCGACCGAGGCGGTTCTCAACGTTCAGTCAGAGGGTGTCTACGGTTACATAAAGGGCGAGTTTCTTGACGGTTCGGGCTGGGTCCCGCCGGAAGGCTTTGACTCCACCGAGCGGCCCTGGTACAAGGTTGCAATGTCAAAACCCGACAAGGTCGTTGTTGTCGACCCCTACCTTGACGTTCACACAAACGACATCATGATCACATTCGCCAAGGCGCTCAGCGGCGGCAACGGCGTTGTTGCATTTGACATAAAGCCCCAGCTCGTTCAGAACAAAACAGAGGATGCCTCCAATACCGGCGCGGGTCCCGTTGTCAAATTCATCATCAACAGTTCAAACTTCGTAGTCTCGCACACCGACACTGACGAGATTGGAAAGGAATACAGCACAACCGGTTATTCCCTCAACTCTCAGATTGTAAGAAAAATCAGGGAGATCAACGAATCCCGCGGAATGTTCTCGTTAATCTATTCCGGCAACGAATACTTCGTATTCAATACAACTGTCGGCGAGAACTGGGTGTGCGTCTCTGTCACCAATGCATCAAGCCAGCTCAAAGCCCTGAACAACCCCCTCTACATAACGGTAATACTTTCGCTCGCGATAGTTGTCTTCCTCATCTATATGCTTATACGCACGAGCCGCAAGGACAGGCAGGCAGAAAAGATGAAGGAGCTTGCCGAGGAGGAGATCAAGGTTGCTCACCGCAGCCAGCTCACAGGCCTCATGAACCGCAGGGCATACAGCGAAGAGCTTGACAAACTGTCTGACAACCTCCCCAAAGAGTGCTGCCTTGTAGTTCTCGATATTAACGGGTTGAAACACGTCAACGACACCTACGGTCACAAAACAGGCGACCGTCTTATCAAAGCTGCTGCAGAATGTCTGAGGCAGGCTTTTCCCGGAATTGAAACCATTTATCGCGTTGGCGGCGACGAGTTCTGCGTTATCATGTACGACAAGAAGCAAAAAACGGAGCGCTGCATTGAAGAACTTGACAAACTGACGCTGGCCTGGAGTGAGCCGGACATAGAAGGCTTTACCATCTCCCACGGCATTGCTTCCACCGAGGACCACGAGGACATCGATGCAATGGTCAGCGATGCGGACAAGAAAATGTATGAACACAAAAACAGCTTCTACAGCCTTACCGCCAATGACAGAAGGAAAAAATCAAGAATCGTATCCGACAAGTTATCGGACTAAAGCTTTTGAGGTAGAAAAATGACAATGTATTTTGGCGTTTTAATATTGACCGAGTTGATTCTGCTGGGACTGATTCTCCACATCGTCAGCTACAAAGGTCTTACAAAATCTCAAAAATCCTGGTACATAATCACCTTCGCGGCCATTATGTTCTGCGCCCTTGCGGAATATGCTGTTCACTGCGGCTATTACGACTACAAATGGGCAGTGCCCCTCACGATTCTCACCGTGGTTCAGTTCTCTGTCGCCCCACTTCTCAGCGTACTGTTTGCAGGCGCCCTTGGCCTTAAAAGCCAGGCCCTCTCCGCAATACTCGTATTCGGATTGAACCTGGTCATTGAAGCATCCTCAGCCCCCTTCGGCTCCATATTCTACTTCGATAAGGACGGATACCACAGAGGCATACTTTTCATAGCCTATCAGATTCTTTACTTACTGAGCCTCGCCTATCTGATAATATCCATGTGTGTTGTGGGAAGAAAATTCAAACACCGGGACGTCATCACCATCATAATGATACCTGTGATTATCGTTGCCGGCATAATTCCTATGACTGTCGCAAAAATACACATCACTTATCTTTCCATCGCCATGTGCGCCGCCCTTTGCTACATTTACTATAACGATTTAGTGCAGCAGGACATCAAAGCGGCTCTGGTAAAAGAAAAAGAGACTGTAACAAGGATTCAGGAGCACACCATTCTCGGTCTTTCCAATTTGATTGAAAACCGCGACATGGAGACAGGGGAACACATAACACGTACCAGCGCATACGTAAAACGCCTTGCCCTGTGCGCAAGAGAAAACAATGTATACAAGGATATAATTGACGATACCTTCGTTTCAAGACTCTACTCTCTATCGCCAATGCACGACATCGGAAAAATAATCGTCTCCGACAGAATCTTAAGAAAGCCCGGACGTCTCACACCTGAAGAATATGAAGAGATGAAGAAACATGCTGAGGCCGGCGGCAGGATAGTAAGAGAAGTTCTCAGCGGCATCACGGATGAAGATTATGTCTCCTTTGCGGCGGACATCGCCACCTACCACCACGAACACTGGGACGGCACAGGTTACCCCAAAGGACTTATGAACAACGAGATACCTCTCTCGGCAAGAATAATGGCCATTGCCGATGTGTACGACGCACTGGTATCAAAGAGATGCTACAAAGAACCCATGAGCAAAGAGGACGCACTGTACGAAATTGAAATAGAGTCCGGAACTCATTTTGACCCCAATCTTGTGGAGATAGCACTAAAACATCCGGAGATATTCGACGAAAACTAACAAGATTTTGGGCTCTTTACGCAAGTTGCGAGTAAAGAAACTCAAAAACGACGTAACTTCCAAAAGCACATAAGGTGTCTTACGACGATTGCTCGCAACTTGCTTTGCGCGAGCTACCCACTCGCAGTACCTCCGTACATCTCTTAAGCCGCGATTTAGGGCTCTTTGCGCAAGTCTCGGGAAAGATTAAAACGAAACAAGGAGTCTTACGACAATTACTCGCGACTTGCTTTTCGCGAACAAACCGCTCGAAGTACCTTCGTACATCGTCGGGTTTGTTCACGAAAAAATAGCTCCTAAATCGCCGGCTTAAGCAAGTCTGGGTCACGCACGCAAAAACAGCTCCAAAATCGAGATTTTGGGCACTTTACGCAAGTCGCAAATAAGAACTAACAAAAAAACTCCGTCTTCACAGGAAAGCGGAGTTTTTTTGTTATCGGATTATCTAAGCCGTCAATAATCTGTTTCCGAGTAGTCGTAAGCTTCACATTCCTCTTCAGAGGGAATGTTGACGGTCACCGGTTTGCCCGGATCGACAAACTCAATCTTCAGAATCAAGTCAACTTTTACGCTGGCAGAGATGCCCTGAACAGAAACAGTAATTTCCAAATTAAAATCGCCGTCAACTTTAGCGGGATATCCGTCTGCAGAAACGACGATAATATATTTACCTTCAATTTTAGTGATTTCAGCTTCAGCGCCCATATCTTCATAGTTATCAAGTATAGTGCTTATTTCATTTGCAAGAAGCTCCGATCCGCCTTCCTTGTCTATAACGCACTCGATTGTTTTGGAACCGTCGGCATTATCTGTCACTTTAGCGTCTTTAAATATTTTTTCGGAAACAGGCTGCATGCTGTCGTAAGCTTCGTCATCAACTGAATCAATTATTTGAGAGGAAGCTTCAGGACCGTAATCCAAATACATATATTTGTCGGTTTCAGACTGACGGGAATACATTCTGTCTTTTGTATAGATTGCTTCCGATCTCATAGTCTGTTTTTCACCTTCAGCTTCATTTTCCGCAAGCATTATCATCTTGAGAGCAAAGTCGTCAGAATTAATACCGGTAACACAGTATTCCATATTCATAAGGGATTTGGTAACGGTTTCAGTTCCGTTGTCTTCAGTTACCGTTGTTGTTGAATCCGAATTAGCACGAATATGGAAATTATCAAGCTTGATAACTTTCTCTAATGCGTTCTTATATGAAGTATATGCAGCTTCCGAGGCAGGAACTTCCGCCTTTTCAGTTGCCTTGGGAGAATCGGATTTCTTGCCGTCACCGCAGGCGGCAAATGCAAATACCGATGTCAAGATTAACGCGGCTATCAAAAGCACGCTCATAACTTTTTTAAACATTTTTTTACTCCTTTCAAGTAAAACAGAACCCGGCAAAAAAGCCGGGCATCCGCCTGTTGTTTTGATTATATCATATTTCAACTCAAAAAACCATAGCCTTCATACGCTCTGTGAATTCAGGCTCACAATACAGTTTGTCAATGTAGCCGAGTGTCTTTTCCTTGGAGATGCCCACAGAAATCGCCAATGATTCCTTGCACCACTCCTCGGAGCCGCCGTGAAGAAGACTTAAGGCAAGTCTCACATGGAAAGCGCATCTTAAGTCATTTTCATCCCAGCCGCCCATTGTTCCGTATTTCTTTGCGACCTTGACGCCCTCTTCAAATCCTGCAGAGTCAACTTTGTACATCTGTTCGTAGAAATTCTTGTTGGCGCTTCTCGAACGGCTCTGTACTAAACCCATAAATATCAAGTCAAAAAGAAAAAACGTACGACTTTAGATGTTTTTTATGCCGAAGAAGAATCTTTGGCGGCAAAAAACATAAGCGGCCCGCTCCGGGCCGCTTTTTTCGTAATTGCGGGAATGTTGCTTCCGGCTCTTGTTGTTCAATAGTTTTCAAGCTCGTAAAGGAATCTTTCGGACCAGCCGTACTGCTCCAGGAACTTGCCCCTGAAGGATCTGTCGCTTTCGGCAACGCCTTTCAGATAGTCGTAATAGTCGCACTTTATGCGCCTCACGTCGACCGCGTAGGAGTTATTGGCGTGTACAATCACATCCTCAAACCCGTATTTGTGTAAATCGGCCCTGAGCGCGGAATAAACGGTTTTGAAGTAGGCGTTGCACTTGTCCTCGTCGTAATCGTCATCAAAAAGATTTACGCAAATCTCGGCTCTCGTTGCTCCTGCACCCTTCAGACAGATCAGATAGGCCAATAGTTCTTTTTCTTTACGTCTCTTAAACGGGAAGGGTTTATTGCCGTCAAATACTTCGAAGTTGCCGAAACAGACAACATTAAGGAGCCTATCGCAGCTCTCCACGGGGTTTCTTAGATGCTTAAGCGCGTTGCGGAGATCACCGTCAAGGACGGGCTTCAAAAGATAGCCGCTAACATAAAGCTTTAACGCATCTAGTGCGTAGTTTTCGTAGGCCGTAACCATTACAATGTTAACGGAAGGCCTCTCCTTATTGATTGTCTCGGCAAGGGCAATACCGTTTCTGCCCGGCATTTGAATGTCGAGAAAACAGATATCGTAGGGATTCTTTTTGACAAGCTCCATGGCAGAATCATAGTCTGAGGCATAGCTGTACTCATTGCCTCCGCCAGTCACCCGTTCAAGGGCATCGTGCATATCCTCCCACAAATACTTTTCGTCATCAACAATTAAAACTTTCAAGTTATTTTCCTTTCACTACCGGAACTGTAATCGTAACTGTAGTTCCGACCCCTTCCCTGCTATCAACATTAACTTTGCCGTCACACATCAGCCGAAGCCTCTGTTCGGTGTTCTTAATGCCCACATGCTCTTCAGACGAGAATTCCAAAGCCCCTGTATCAAATCCAATTCCGTCATCAGTGACCGTAATAACGTGATTTCCGGATTCAAGCTTTGTTGTAACATCTATGGTGCCGTTTACCACTCTCGAAGACCTCAATCCGTGAGTCATTGAGTTCTCAACAAACGTCAGTATTGAAAAAGGAGGCACTTCAAAGGCAACGTCTTCAATATCGAAGGTCACGTTAATGTTCTCGCCAAAGCGCTTTTCTTCCATATAGATGTAATGCTTAACAAGATCTATTTCCCTGTTTATGGGAATAGTGTCCACCTCTTTCAGAAAATCCGTGCATCCCCGGAGATATCCGGAGAATTCATTTAAAGCGTCTATGGCCTCGTCCCGGGATTTTCCAATCAGATGCCTTATAACCGAAAGACTGTTGAAAATAAAATGAGGCTGAATCTGGTGGTTAAAAAGCCTAATTCTCTCCTCAGTGAGAAGCTTCTCCTTCTGTGTGTTGAAATCAATATAATTTCTTATATAGGAGAAGAATATGACGAATGCCGATATAACGAGAGACAGGTAGGAAAGCGACAGACCGTAGTAAAGGGTCTGAAGCAGCGTTCCGAGAATCGGCAGAACCAGAAAAAGAATCACGGCAACGCGCTCGTATTTGTTCAGCGATTTGATGTACTCAAACACAACGCCAAGGGTAATTGCAATGCCCACAAGCGCAATCAGACCGGGGGTGAATCCGAAGCTGAGTCTGAAATAGGTATTCGAACTGTCAAAAGAATACATGAACCGGTAAAAGGCGTTAACCGTAAGAAGCACGGCACCAACGCCAAATAGTGCCCACTCAATGTATTTCCATATGAGGCCCTTGATTCCCGCCCTGAGAGATATGATATGCGAAACATACTCTGCAGTAAGCGGCATAACAAGGAATCCAAATAAAAATGCGCAGAATACGGCAATTCTGACAATCACCCCTCCTGCGGCAGACGGATTGCCTCTGAACCACCACGCCAAGGCATCGCTCACCATAAGAAGCGACGAACACAGCATAAGGCTCATCAGCATATAAGCGGCCTTCTTATCAAAACGGCGCGTCATGAAAACCACAACAGACGCGACAAGACAGAAAAGCGCTCCCCATATTTCATAAGTGAAATGAAAATACTGCAAAACGTTCATAAAGTTAAAATCTCCATTTCGGGTGATCGTTTACAGCCCGATTATAGCACAAGACGGGATAAAAAAATCAATTTTTTTCAAATAATCTGTAAAAAAAGCCCAAAATCAATGAATTATGTTGCTGATTTGTTACCTAACAGGTGTTATAATACGTTTGAAACCAAAACTAATGATGAATTGCAGGCATCGATTGCCTGTTAGATTCATTACAGCGGTTGCCTCCGGTGGCGGATTTTTCGGAACAGTTTAGAATTCGGAAGCCAAATTAAACCCGAATTAAATGTTTCGCGAAAAACCCGCCGAACAAGCCCTTCGAACCGGTAACAAGCTGAAGGTTTCGGGCGGATCAGCACCGCAAACAAAACTGCAATACCTGATTATATAAATAATCATCATCTATCATAATACCGGCTGCTGTCGATGTACCGAAATGACAGCAGCCGGTATCTTAATTAGTGAGATGATAATTACATCAAATCGAATTTATTTTGCAATTATCGTATAGTAAATAGTAAATTAATATGAAAGAAGCCGTCAGTCACGAAAGACCAAAAAAGCTAAATATAGCAAAAAAAAACTGCATACTTGGATAAAAATGAACACAAATTTTGTTTGCTGTATATTTTTAAATAAACGGTATTGACTGTGAAACCAGTTAAATGGTATAATTTCTTACAACGTAAAGATATTACGTATTTTTGAATATTAAGAAGGAGAAAAAGTATGAACGAAAACGAAAACCCGAATGTTCCTAATGAGCAGCCGCAGCCACAGCAGCCTCAACAGCAACCCCAGCAGCAGTACTACCAGCCGCAGCCGCAACCGCAACAGTACTATCAGCCGCAACCTCAGCCGGTTCCGCCTGCTCCGCTTCCGATAGCTCAAACTCCTGTCATAGGACTTATCTTCGGAATAGTAGCATTATCTCTTGCGGTTTTAAGTTTCCCGATAGCACTTGCTCAGTTCTCGAAGTTCGATGTAAACCTCTTTGAGGTTCTTTTCCACGTTAAAGATTATGCAATGCTTGTAAAAGATACAATTCTTACGGCAGGCTTGATTTTCCTTATTTTTGGAATTGCGGCAATCGTCTTCTCTTCCATAGCAAAATCAAAAGCAAAGGCGCCATACGGATATGCACTTGACGGTAAAGGACGAGCAGGAAGAATCTGCGCAAACATCGCGCTCCCCTTCGCAATTATGGCTTTGGTCGACGGATTTTTATTCCTCATCGTCTTCTTCATTGCTAATTCAGTAGCAGACAAATTATTTTGAGAAATGAGAACAAAAGCTCATTTAGTTTAAGTCAAAGTTGATAAAATTTCGGTCGCATTAAATTGCGGCCGAAATTTTTTTATTGGAAAGAGTTTTAGTACAACTACTGTCCCCCATTTGTCACCCGTCATGGATTATAATATACCCAACTTAGATGAGATTCGTCAGCCTGGCGTTTTCACTAATCGGGTTTTAAATGTGAAACGTTAAATGGAATTTCGGGTGATTTCAAAAAAACTTAAACGTTTTTCAGGCTGATAGGTTTCATCCCAAATATAACTGAATATCAGCAATCCATTTGCCGGCGTGAAGTCCAAAAGACGGGCGCCGGCGGTTTGCTTATATTGGCGTGTTGATAATTCATAAAGCGCCCTGCTCCCGGCAATGATTTTTCGTTGAAATTCACCGCAAAAAGTGTCATAATATCCCGGTACCGGCTGACGGGCAAAAACCCGAATCTTTGTCCGCAGCAGAGAATAATTTCAACCCGAGGAGATTATTATGACATCTAAGAAACTGTTATTGATAACAGCTTTATGTGTGTTTGCGTTTGTCGCCCTCACAGCTGTTTCAGTCGTCACCTTTTCACCCGTCACTCCCGCAGAAGCGGCAGGCGGCTCTTTTTCAGGGTCAGGAAGCAAGGCTGACCCTTTTAAAATCTCAGGAGAGAACGATCTGAAGAAATTGGCGGATGACGTCAACAACGGAGTCAACAGTTATAAAGAGGAGTACTTTTTGCTTAAGGGCGATTTGGATCTAACCGCCTTTTATTCTTCCTGGACCCCTATCGGAACAGGGAATAGACCGTTTGAAGGCACCTTTGACGGAGGCGGTCATTCAATAACATATTCAATTAATTACTATAACGATTATTCGGGTCTGTTCGGCAATTCGAAAGGAGCAATCACCAATCTGAGCGTTACCGGCGATTTAAGCGGTAATAACTACGTAGGAGGTATTGTCGGATTAAACAACGGCACGGTTTCAAACATCAAATTCTACGGAACGGTTGACGCCAACGGGTTTTACGTTGGCGGAATAGTCGGATATAACACCGGCGAGACATATAACTGCGTAAACAATGCGGCAATCACGGGATGGTCCGAGACGGGAGGCATTGCCGGTTTCACAGTCAATACAGGAAACTGCACCAACTATGGAACAGTCACCGCCAATTACAACGTTGGCGGTATTGCCGGACAGTGCGAAGGTCAGATTTACAACTGCGTCAATGAAAAATACACTACTGTTACAGCCACAGGTCTGTACGGCGATGACAATACCAACGCCGGAGGCATCGTGGGAAAAGTTGAAGGCGTTATCGGATCCTGCACCAACAAAGCAACTGTAAATGCCAACAAGAACAATACGGGCGGCATTGCAGGATATTGTTTCAATACTTCACTTACCAACTGTCTCAACGAAGGCGCCGTTACGGAAAGCATTTTGAATATTTACAGTTGCTACGGCGGAATAGTCGGCAATGCCGGTGCGGATGAATATCAGGAAAGTGTTATTGAGGATTGCACAAACCGCGCCGAAGTGAATGCTCCAGCAATACAAGCTGTAGGCGGTATTGCGGGACGCACAGAAAGGTGCTTAATACGTAACTGCATTAATACCGCAAAAACTGTCGGGGGATACGATGTAGGAGGTATCGCAGGAAGAATCTGTTCCGGCGCATCGGTAGAAAGCTGTTCTAACATTGCATACATAGAAGGAACAATCCAGACAGGCGGTATCGTCGGTCTCCAACAGGGAAGCGGCCGCGTGTATAATTGCATCAATCTCGGAAAGGTATTGGCGGAACACCTTGTTGGCGGCATAACCGGAGTTGCAATTCAAAACGCTGATCAAACCGGCCTGTCTACAATAGAAAACTGTACAAATAAGGGAAATATAACGTATGAGCAAGACAGTGTCGGAACTAACATTGGCGGTATAGTAGGACGGACAAGTTCAGATGTTTCAAACTGCATTAACAACGGAACCGTCAACGGCAAAGAAGCGGTCGGCGGAATTGTAGCTTACAGGGACGGACATGCCGGATCTATTATAAGCTGTGTTAATACCGCACCGGTTACCGGAACAAAATACGTCGGAGGCGTTGCAGGAGAACTTCAAACAGGTAACATAGAAAAGTGCCTTAACAGCGGCAACGTCGAGGCCCAGACATATGTGGCCGGAATAGCAGGAATCGTAAGGATGAAGTCTGCCGGAACCATAATCAAGGTATGTCTGAACACCGGAAATGTCACTTCAAAACTTGACACAACCGACAACGTTTATGTCGGAGGTTTTGTCGGATCAGGCGACACCTGTCAGCTGTACGAGTGCGGAAATACAGGAAAGATAACCGCCAAAGGATCTGAAGTCGGAGGTCTTTTCGGATATGCCGAATCGTGTACCTGCGTAAACTCTTATAACAGAGGCATAGTCTTCGGATACACAAAAGTCGGAGGCCTTGCAGGATACATCCGCTACAAATTTACCGCAACAAAATGCTACTCATTTGTTGCTGAAGACAACGGTTCATACTACGGAATAGACTGCGAACTGCCCGGAAGCGCACTCGAATACCAAAAAACAGGAAGTATTGTCGGATACAGATTCAATACAAAAGTCGAGCTCAACTTGTCGGATAACTACTGGTGGCGTGGCAGCGCAAGGCGTGCTTTGGGCTGGACATATATCTCCGGAGATTACAGCGGTGAAGGCTACACCGGTGTATACTGGAAGAACGACATGAAGAACAAGGATACTTATGCAAACTTTGATTTCTCAAAAGTTTGGGTTATCAAGGATGATGCTCCTGTTCTTAGAAACACATTGAAATTAAGTGCGGCCGGAGGTCTTGGCGGCAGCGGAGGATCCGGCGGTACAGGCGGAACAGGCGACCCTGTTCTCAACAAGATCTATATCGGTTCCCTCGAGGCTTTCAAGCAGCTGCGGGACAATGTCAACAACGGCAATTCATACAGCGGCATGGAGATTTATCTTGCCTGCGATCTTGACCTTAGCGGCGAGAACTGGACACCAATAGGAATCGACAAGGATCATATATTTAGCGGCAGCTTTTACGGTGGCGGCCATGTAATCAAAGGTCTGTATATAGACAGCAACAGTCTTGATTATGCCGGTCTGTTCGGCGCTTCAGGCGGAGTAATATCTGACATTTGCGTCTTCGGTTCTGTAACAAGCACAGGAACATTCGTCGGAGGCATCACGGGCTACAGCCACGGTTTCATTCTAAGCAGTCTCTTTGTCGGTGACGTAAACTGCACGTCGGGAAGCGGATATGCGGGAGGAATTGCAGGCGTATTCGGAGCGTCGGGCCATTACAATGATATGTCCAACTGCGGCCATATAGGAAATGTTACCTGTGCGGGAGTAGCTGCAGGCGGCGTTATCGGTTCAAAGAGCTTCCAATTCAAAGTTGAGAGAGTATTCCATGCCGGCGGAGAAAACTCCGTTTCCGTAACAAACGGTTGGGGCAATGTGGGCGCCTTGATTGGCGAGACATCCCAGCCCCAGATGGTTCTCTACAGCATTGCAACAGAGAATTCCGCGCCCCAGCTGTTCGGTAAAATCACCGGCTACAACAGCCCTGTGGTCTGCAATTTCCTCTCCCCCGAAAACATGGGTAATCCGGATGTTGTCGGCGGGAACGGTTTTGACATCGGTTACGATGCCGGTCACACCTGGGGAGCAGGATGGGATTATCCCGTACTGCAGCAGTTCGGAAAATACATCACCGTCGTTCCTCAAAACAACAAGGACGATGCACGCAATATTTGGCTGCTGAAAGATCAAATGGTAATGCCCGCAGCAACATATACACGCACAGCCTATACATTTAACTCTTGGAACACTAAACCGGAGGGAGACGGGAAGAAGGTTGTTGCAGGTGATGCAGTAGCTCAGGGCGATGTCTTTTACGCACAATGGGATACAATTGATTACGAGATAGAATATATCTTAAACGGTGCTTCGGGTTCGGCAAGCCAGACTTACAACATTGAGAGCACCGACACTCTTCAGATACTCTCCAAGCCCCATTATTCATTTGACGGCTGGAAAGTAATCGCCTGCAGCACAGGCAACTGGCCCAAAGGAGAGATTCTTGCGGGCGGAGAGCTCCTCACAGGAAAATACGGCGGAGTGGCTCTTCAGGCCAAATGGACCGAGCTTCCGAAATACACGGTTTCCTGGTACATGGATGACGGAACCTTATTAGGAACAACAAAGGTCGAAAAAGGTTCCATGCCCGCTTACGCAGACCCTGTGAAGACAGGCGATGCGGAGTTCTCCTACACCTTTGCCGGATGGGACAAACCTCTCACTCCTGTGCAGATAGACACCGACTACACCGCAACCTTCACACCCGTCAAGAACTCCTACACAATCACATGGAAGAATGACGACGGCTCCGTTATCGACACTACTGTGGTTGAGTACGGCAAGACGCCTGCACATTCAAATCCGACAAAGACCAATTCGGCTGAATAC
>CACZNV010000126.1 GCA_902782645.1 uncultured Ruminococcus sp.
ATGCCGGCTTGCGGTTCGCTACACTTGGCGGTAAATACCTGTGGCGGGACTTTCACCCGCAAGAACTGTGCCGTGCCCGGCACACACCTAAAAGACCCGCTGCTTAACTTGCCAAACAGCGGGTCTTTATTATATTCAGTTTAACAAAGAAGCAAGAATTGACGCCTGCTCGGATATCTCACCGTAAAGCTTGTCGTAATCGCCGGGGGTCTTGTTCCTCAAGAGTTCCGTAAGCTGAAAAAGAGGTACAGCCACGGGGTCAAGGGCAAGATTGGCGACCCCGCCTTTAAGCTTATGGGCTATTTCAAACGCCCTGTTTATATCATTTTGTTTAAGCGCATCGCCAAGGGCGGGAGAATTAAGCTCCTCAATGCATATCTTCACAAGACGAAGATATAAAGCTTCCATATTTGCACAGCGGGAAAGTCCCGTTTCCACATTCGCACCGTAATTCCTAAGAGCATCAAGCGTCAGCATGCCTGTATTCCTCCTCATTTAAAATACCGAATACCCGGTTTTTTTTCAACTCTTTCAAACTGCTGAGAGCCACTTGACAAAAGGCATGTTCTTTACATTTGCCGCATACTTTTCAAACTCATCTGCGGGAAGAGGTTTTGAGAAATAGTAACCCTGTATAATGTCGCAGCCCATGGTTTTCAAGGTGAAAACCTGTTCTGCAGTTTCAACGCCCTCCGCAATTGTGGGAATATTGAAGGAATCCGAAAGATTAATCATAGCCTCAAGGAGCCTTGTGTCTTTTCTTTCCTTGAAAGCGCTCCTTATAAACTGCATGTCAAGCTTAAGCGCATCGATCGGCAGTGTTGACAGCATACTGAGAGAGGAATACCCGGAGCCGAAGTCATCCATTTCAATCTTAAAGCCCAGTCTTCTGAGTTCGTTGACAATTTCCACAATTTTCTCGGAATTATCGGTGTAAGCGGATTCGGTTATCTCAAGGAGTATATCGCCAATATCAAGATTGTTCCTGCGAACGTTGCCGAGGAGCTTGTCAATAAGCTCAGGGTCATATAGATCTATACGGGATACGTTAACGGATACAGGAACGGTTTTATTTAGCCTTTGTTTCCACTCGCCAACCTGTCTTGCAGCCTCCGACCAGACATAATTGTCAAGGGCCTGTACAAGGCCGTTCTTTTCAAACAGAGGCACAAACAAACCGGGACTGACCATACCGAGTTTCGGATGCTTCCATCTCACCAAAGCTTCTGCGCTGCTGAGAACAGGCTCGTCCGGGCGAACATCGAACTTAGGCTGGTAATAAACAACAAACTGTTTTTCCTTTATAGCGGTCGGAAAATCGTCAATGAGCTGCTCAGCAAGAACTTCCGCCTCCCGCATTGAATTGTCGTAATAGCCTATAGGATTGGCGAGGTTTCCTTTGACGGAGTCGGCAGCCATTTTTGCCCTGTCAAATCTGCGTTCAATATCCAGGGACTTGTCTACGTCAGGATAAACGCCCATTCTGAGCCTGATATGATTCTCTCCGGGTTCGCCTTCATTAAGAACTATAGAGAGACTATCCAGTATCTCCTCGTAGTTTGAGCGGTGGGGAAAATAAAACATGAACATATCGGGCTCGCAGCGGCAGACGATACCGCCGGTTTCGGCAATGACGCCAAGAGCTTTTTCCGCGATGAGCTTTAACACCTCATCGCCGTAAGCCTTGCCGAATCGGTCATTGACGGTATGAAAATGGTTTATATCGACAACAAGAGCATCTGTTAATATGTCCTTGTGGTAAAGATCAAGATTTACGGCATAATGGAAGAAAAACTCCTTGTTGTAAAGACCTGTAAGGTGATCTCTCTCGGTCCAGTGCAAAGTATCTCTGTCTTCGCTAAGTTCAACCGTACGCAAAATACGGGCAAGGATGACTTTAGATGGAGGATAAGGCTTCGGGATAAAATCAATGGCGCCCTGCATAAGACACTCAACCTCCGCCTCACTGTCTGAAGTCATAACAATCACCGGAATACGGGAATATACAGGATTATTCTTTATCATTTTCAAAAGATCTATTCCTTTGATTCCCGGAAGGTTTAAATCAAGAAGTACGATACTGACTGTTTCGTGATCGTCACGCAGTATATTAAGAGCGCTCTCTCCGGATTCGGCAATAACGAGGGTATAAGTATCTTCGAGAGTTACCCGAAGCATCTCCTGGTTTATAATGTCATCCTCTACGAGAAGAATCTTTCTCTTTTCATCCGCAATGCGAAATCTTGTTTTGCTTTCAGTCATTTTGACTTTCCCTCCGGTATATATGCGCGCAGCCGCGCCATAGCTGATAAACAGCTGCTTTTCATCCGATTTTAAAGCGTCGGTTATATAAACCGACCAAAATGTTTTACATCAAGCAGCCGGCACACAGTCCGATATTTATCCGAAAACCGCCTTGCCGCCAATGCAAAAACCTTAACAGGCATAACATGAAACCATAGATTCAGGGCTTTCAAAAATAAGCTTCTGTATGTGGTCAAATATTAGATTTATGGTGAATAAATTTTATTTACGTGAAGAAAAAAAGTCAAGTCTTTATATCACGAAAAAGGACCCCGCGAGGGGGCCTTTTTCGTGTAGTAGTTGCGCTAAAAGGTACCAATCCAAAGGAAGAATAGCGAAAAGGTACGCGCAATTACTGCTGCCGTGCGTTTTGCCACTGCAAACCGGAATTTGTTGATATTTGTTTCCTATGCCCAGATCGCCATCGCCAAAGTGCCGACAAC
>CACZNV010000127.1 GCA_902782645.1 uncultured Ruminococcus sp.
ACGGGAAAAGGTTCTCTATTTCACCAATGATGAAGTTCCCCACGGCGGTGGCGTGGAGATAATTCAATTCAAAGAGGCTAAAAGAAGAGACTTGGCCACAACCATAGAGGCGACAATTCTCTGCGAAAAGGATTCCCACAAAGGCATCCTCATCGGTAAGGAGGGCGCTATGCTTAAGAGAATCGGTTCCGCGGCAAGGAAAGATATTGAGAATATCGTTGGCGGCAAAGTTAATTTGAAGCTCTGGATAAAAGTTAAAGACGACTGGCGCAACTCAAAGCATATGCTTAAAGAGCTGGGCTATAAAGATGAGGATTGATGCCTGATGGGACAGCGCGTGAAGTGTTCTGCTCTCGTTCTCTCTGCCAACAGTTACGGCGAGACCAGCAAAATGCTGACGGCTCTTACCGACGCCTTCGGCAAAATATCTGTTTCTGCAAAAGGCGCCGCTAAACATACCGGGCCCTTTCTTTCCTGCACCCAGGAGTTTTGTTTCTCGAACATGGAGCTTTCGGAAGGGCGGAACGGAATTTACACTCTCTGCGAATGCGATCTTATAAACCCTTTTTATGCTTTGCGTGAAAACCTTGACGTACTTTACGCGGCATATGAAATCGCCAAGGCGGTGCTCACCGTTTCCATGGAAGACAACCCGGACGAGAATCTTCTCAGGCTGACACTTAACACATTGTATTTCTTTTGCAATCTATCTGAAAAAGCAAAAACATCCGTAGAATTATTTGCGCAGGTTCCTTCAAGAATCGAATTTGCAAAAACGGTATTTTATATAAGACTTGCGTGCGATCAGGGCTTTTTTGATTTTCCCGAAACATTCAGGGAAAAAGCCACTGCTCTTGCAGTAAACCATATAACCGAATGCGATCTAAAAGAGCTTTTCGCCTTTGCCTTATCGCCTTCGGCAATGGAAGAGCTCTCAGAAATCTCTGAGAGGGCAAAATCTGCCGTTTTAGATTAAAAACGTAAAATAAAGGTTATAATCAAAGAATGCCCGGATTTAGATTATATTGCAAACTGAAGCACATATGAAAGAAACCTACAGAATGAGATTAATAAAATCAATGATTGCCGCTGCATTGGCGGCATTGTGTATACTTGCTGCTTCAGGGTGCTGCGGCTTTTCTTTTTCAGACGGAAACACTGTATCGTCAAGCATTGACAGCGATTCGCAAAAAGATAGAATTATTAGATCAAAATCATTTCCGGAAGGACTTTTAAGTGCTCAGGATTTCGAATCGGAAGATTTTGACAGCACAGTTGTTATTGCGGATGTTTCCTCCTGGACAGGAGAAATTGACTTTGCTGCTGCAAAAGAAAAGGGTATCTCAGGTGTTGTAATAAGGCTTGCCAGGTATAATCTGTCCCTTGACAAAAAGTTTCTTGACAATTACAAATCCGCCAAGGCAGCGGGTCTTCCCGTGGGATGCTATTACTTTTCCGGCGCAAACTCTGCGGAAGATGCACTGAATGAAGCTCAGACAGTTCTTGATATTATCCGGGAAAACACCCTTGAATTTGAACTGCCTGTGTTTTTTGATGTTGAGGACGACGGCTCAAACAACATAAATACCCTGTCGCGGCAGACAGTGACGGATATTGTGGATGCTTTTTGCGGGTTTCTTTGCAAAAACGGAATACTCTCAGGTTATTACGCCAGCCATTCCTTTGCCGATAACAATATGTATTCCTCGCAGCTTAGGGACTATCCTTTCTGGATTGCCGAGTGGACCTACGAAATAAAAGCGGATATGTATAAAAACGTATTTCTTTGGCAATATACCTCCGAACTGTCTGTAACCGGCATGGAGGAAAAATGCGACGGCAACAGGCCTCTTCGTGATATTGTGACATACACAAAAGATTTTAAGGAATCGTTTAAAAAGTTAATTGATGAAAAGGAGTAAGTGTAAAAATTGCCGATACTTTTTGCCTGCTCAAATCAAACAGATAAAACGCTTATAGAGAAGATGCGGCTTGACGGAACCGTATCTTTGCTTTCTGAGAATCCTTTTTTACCCCATCCAGAATCGACTCATGCTGATATGCAGATACTTCCGGTAAAAGACGATACAGTATTCATAAAAAACGGTATCTGCAGTCATTTTATTGAAGATATCGGGAAGATTTCAAAGAGGGCGGTAATATCGGGGGGCGATTATTACGAAGCTTACCCTTCATGCTGCTCTCACAACATTCTTATTTGCGGGAATTACTATTTTCACAACACAAAATATACCGATGAAAATGTTAAACAATTCCTTGACGCAAACTACTTTATTCCGGTAAATGTCAGGCAGGGATACAGCGGATGTTCCTCCTGTTATATCGACTCAATCGATCTTCTAATCACCTCCGACAGAGGTATCCAAAAGGAATCCGCCAAGCACTCTTTCAATTGCTGTTTTATCGATGAAAATATTACTGAAAGGATAGAACTTAAGGGATATGACCACGGTTTCATTGGCGGATGTCTTGGTTATTGCAAAGAGACAAACACCCTCTATGTTAACGGTTCCATTGAAAAAAATATGCCTGAGCTTTACGGGCTGTTAAGACAGGCCGGAGTCAGGGTCGTTCAATCGGATAAAAAGACCCTATCGGACATTGGCGGCATTAAATGTATCGTTTACAAAGCCTCAAATTTCTGTTAAAATAAAAGATTGTATAGAGCAAACCTGATTTGCCCTATTTCATCAATTCATTTTCAAAGGGGACTTAATTATGAGTCATTATGAATTCGGCGCATACAATCCTGCCGCCATCGAAAAGAAGTGGCAGAAGATATGGGAGGACAACAATACCTTTGAACCCTCAAAGGACTATTCGAAACCCAAATTTTACGGACTGATCGAGTTTCCGTACCCCTCCGGCAACGGTCTTCACGTGGGACACCCCAGATCCAACACGGCAATGGACATCATTTGCCGCAAAAGGAGAATGGAAGGCTACAACGTGCTTTTCCCCATAGGCTGGGACGCATTCGGTCTCCCCACCGAGAATTTTGCCATCAAAAACAAAATTCATCCCGAGATTGTCACTAAAAAGAACATCGAAAGATTTAAGAAGCAGCTGAAAATGCTTGGCTTTTCCTTCACATGGTCTTCAGAGGTGAGCACCACGGATCCTGAGTATTATCACTGGACCCAGTGGATATTCCTTCAGCTCTACAAGGCAGGACTTGCCTACAAAGCCGAGATGCCCATAAACTGGTGCACATCCTGCAAGGTCGGACTCGCCAATGAAGAGGTGGTCAACGGCGTCTGCGAGAGATGCGGCGGCGAAGTTATAAGAAAAGTCAAGAGCCAGTGGATGCTAAAGATAACCGAGTACGCTCAGAAGCTCATAGACGGTCTCGATACTGTGGACTTTATTGAAAAAGTTAAAACTCAGGAAAGAAACTGGATCGGAAGATCAACAGGCGCCGAAGTTGATTTCAAGATCAAAGGAACAGACGACAATATAAGAGTTTACACCACAAGACCTGACACGCTTTTCGGAGCCACTTATATGGTCATCTCGCCTGAGCACAAATACATCGACAAATACAAAGACCAAATCACAAACTTTGACGAAGTTGCCGCTTACAGAGACGCAGCTTCAAAGAAATCTGAATTTGAGCGCACAGAACTCGCCAAGGACAAGACCGGTGTTGAATTAAAAGGAATCGTGGCAATTAATCCTGTCAACGGTAAAGAAATCCCTGTATGGACCTCCGACTATGTACTGAGCTCCTACGGAACCGGCGCCATCATGGCTGTTCCTGCCCACGACGACAGAGACTTTGAGTTCGCAAAGAAATTCAATATTCCTATTATCCAGGTTGTGGGCGGCTGCGACATAAAAGACGCTGCATTTACTGACATCAATTCAGGCACAATGATAAACTCCGGTTTCCTTGACGGACTCACCGTTGCCGAAGCCAAGAAGAAGATTATTGAGTACCTGGAGGAAAAAGGAATCGGGACCGGCAAAGTTAACTTCAAGCTTAGAGACTGGGTGTTCAGCCGCCAAAGATATTGGGGCGAACCTATTCCGATTGTGATTTGCCCGAAATGCGGTTATGTGCCTCTTGAGGAAAAAGACCTTCCGCTGCTTCTACCCATGATAGACAATTATGTTCAGACCGACAGCGGAGAATCGCCTCTCGTAAATGTACCGGAGTGGGTTAACACCAAGTGCCCCTGCTGCGGCGGTCCTGCAAAGAGAGAAACTGACACCATGCCTCAGTGGGCGGGCTCATCCTGGTATTTTATAAGATACACAGATCCCAAAAACGACAAGGCTCTCGCGAGTCAGGAAGCAATGAAGTACTGGCTCCCTGTTGACTGGTATAACGGCGGTATGGAGCATACAACTCTTCACCTTCTTTATTCCAGATTCTGGCACAAATTCCTTTATGACATTGGCGTTGTGCCTTGCCCGGAACCGTATCAAAAGAGAACATCCCACGGAATGATCCTTGGCGAGAACGGTGAAAAGATGTCAAAGTCAAGGGGCAACGTTGTAAATCCTGATGACATTGTTTCCGAGATTGGAGCCGACGCTTTCAGACTTTACGAGATGTTCATGGGCGCCTTTGACCAGCCAATACCCTGGTCCACAGACGGTGCGAGAGGCTGCTACAGATTCCTGGAAAGAGTTTACAAGCTCATGAAGTTTGTAACAGATGAGAAGGAGATCTCAAAAGAACATGAGAAGGGCGTAAATATCACCATCAAGAAAGTCACGGAAGACTACGAGAAGATGAAATACAACACAGCAATTGCTGCGATGATGTCCCTTGTGAATGAGTTTTACAGCTCAAATTCGCTTTCGAAGGGCGACTTAGCTGCTCTTCTCAAGCTTTTATATCCTGTCTGCCCGCATATTACAGAAGAGATGTGGCAGCTTGTCGAGCTTCCCGGAGCGGTTCATGAGCAGAAATGGCCTGTATGCGATGAGTCCAAGACCGTACCTTCCGAAGTTGAGATTGCAATTCAGATTCTCGGCAAGATAAAAGCGAGGATCAACGTACCGGCAAGCCTTGACAGGAATCAGCTTTCGGAATATGTACTCACAAACGAAACTGTGAAGGAACTTATCGGCGATAAAACTGTAAGAAAAGTGATTGCCGTCCCCGGAAGCCTTGTAAATATTATCGTGTGAAATGGATATTAAGAATAAACTTACTGAAATTATAATCAAAAACGCATCGGAGAAAACCCTGACGGAAGAATTCGTTCAGGGTCTCATCTCCGTTCCACCTGAGGAAAAGCTTGGCGATTTCTCTCTTCCTTGCTTCAGACTTGCGAAAGGGCGAAAACCCGTTGAAGTGGCTGAGGAATTGAAAAACTCCATCGCAGCATCTGAGGATGCGGATTTCTTTTCCGAAATCAAAGTTGTGGGGCCTTATCTTAACTTCTATCTTAACAGAAGCAAGATTTCGGGAACCGTTGTTGCCGAAATACTAAAGGACCGTGAAAACTACGGAAGGCTCAAAGAGGGCGAAGGCAAAAAGATTATTGTTGAATATTCTTCACCTAATATCGCCAAACCTTTTCACATAGGCCATCTATGTTCCACAGCAATCGGAAATTCACTCTCCAGAATCTATGATTTTCTTGGCTATGATGTGGTCAGGATCAATCACATCGGCGACTGGGGAACGCAGTTCGGAAAGCTTATTTCCGCATATAAGCGCTGGGGCAATCGTGAAACGGTTGAGAAGGATCCTATAAATGAGCTTCTAAAAATTTATGTGAAATTCCATGCAGAAGCCAAGGAACATCCTGAACTTGAGGATGAGGCCCGCAGAAATTTCAAGCTTCTGGAGGAGGGCGATAGCGAAGTTACTGCCCTTTGGAAATTCTTTGTAGAGGTATCCCTTAAGGAATTTAACAGGATGTACAAGCTTTTAGGCATAAGTTTCGATTCCTATGCCGGAGAAAGCTTCTACTCTGACAAAATGCCTGAAATTGTCGCAATTTTACGGGAAAAGTCACTCCTTGAAGAGTCTGACGGGGCCCAGGTTGTAAGGTTTGAAGACCCGAATATGCCTCCGTGCATCATACTTAAATCCGACGGTTCAACCATCTACGCCACAAGGGACATCGCTGCAGCGCTTTACCGTAAACGCCACTACGACTTTTATAAGAATATATACGTGGTCGGTACACCTCAGGCGCTTCATTTCAAGCAAGTGTTCGGCGTACTCAAGAAAATGGGCTATGAATGGGCCGATGACTGTGTCCATGTGGGCTTTGGCTATGTGAGATTCCCGGACCGCGTTCTTTCCACAAGAAACGGCGACGTGGTTCTGCTTGAGGATGTAATCAATGAATCAGTGGCCAAGACAAAAGAAATCATAATAGAAAACGGCACAGCCGGTCAGATTGAGAATCTTGACGAAGCCGCCAATATAATAGGTATAGGAGCCGTTTTGTTTGAATTCCAGAAAAACGGCCGCGAGAGGGATATTGTATTTGAACTTTCTAAAATGCTTGATTTCGAAGGTGAATCAGGTCCTTATGTGCAATATTCATATGCACGCGGCAGATCCGTACTGAGAAAGGCAAATGAACTCGGTATCGACTATAAGAATGCGAATCTGAAGCTTTTAACTGAAGACCAGGAATACCAGCTTGTGAAGATACTTCAAAAGATGAGTCAGCAGGTCCTGGATTCAGCATCAAAGAATGAACCGTATATTGTAACAAGATACGCAATCGAAATCTGCAAAGCATTCAACAAGTTCTACAACTCTACAAATGTTTTGAAATCAGAACCCGATGTAAGAGCCGCAAGACTTGCTTTGATAGATGCAACAACTTCATGCATCAAAGAAACTTTGAATCTGATCGGTGTCGGCGTAGTTGAAAAAATGTAATAAAATACATAATAAGTATTAAAAATCCGGGACTTATAAATAATATAAGCTCCGGATTTCATTTTTCATATCAAATCGCCAATACAGCTGCCAAAAGCTAATTGCCCTCTCAAAGCCTTGAATATTGCATAAAATTATTATTTTATGCAATATTGCAAATCGCCCTGATTTGAGTTACTTAACTGCTTTCTCAGCGTATTCTCTTAAAAGATCAACATATTTATAATATCTCTCAAGCGGACAGTCCGGCGGTGTTTGATGATCTACGCTTGGAATGAAGCCGCCGGATTTCATTGCAGGTAAAAGTCTTTCGAATTCATCGCGCATTTCTTTTTCACCGATACGCATAGTCATCTTGTCGAATGCTCCTATGAAAAGAAAACCAGGATAAGTTTCTCTTAGTTTGTTAACGTCAACGCCAGCCTGGTGTTCAAGCGGCAGCACGCCCTCGATACCTGCTTTCTTAAGCCATGGGACCATCCTTGTTATATCACCGTCTGAGTCAATTATAACTTTTGTTCCGTGCTCTTTGATGTACGGAACAACCTTTCTGTAGTACGGAAGCAGGAACTCGTCAAAGCAAGCCTCAGATATCATTGGCCCGTTGTTATAGCTCATATCCTCTCCGAAAGTCATAAATTCAGGTGTAAGTATACTGTACAGTCTCTCAAGCTGTTTAAGCTGGAATTCTGCTAAATCATCAAGAATTCTGTGATACAGCTCAGGTTCGTCATAAAACGAATACAAATGATTCTCTATACCCAAAATAGTTCTCGGGAACCAGAATCCGCCGTCAAGAGAAAACCAGATTGGCAGGTCTCCGTTTTCGTGTTCAGGCTTCAGCATCTTAAGTTCTTCAAAAACCCAGTCGTTATCAGGATATAGATGCTGCAGAAGCTCTTCATAGCCCTCCTCATCCTCTATTATTGGACCGCCCTCTCGCTGAGGCATTGGGCATGAAGGCTTCTTGTGAGGAAGCCAATATTGTTTTAACCTGTCAAGTCCAAGATGCGGCCCAATTGTGTCCCAGTTAAGTTCAGAAGGAAGCCCCTGCGCCCTCCAGTTATTTATCGTTTTATCCCACCAGGACGCCCACTCAATCATTGGAAGTCTGTCATCAGGTTTTTCAAAATTCAGAACTGCTGCTATTCTATCTCTGTTCTTCATGATTTTTCTCCTAATTATAGCTAAATTCTTATGTTTTTAAGCTTCAAAACCCTGCATTTTATCCAAAACAGCGTAAAGAGATAGCTTTCTTTTGCGCTCCTTTATCATTTTTATGCTGTTTCCTAGTTTCAAATATGAACAGGAGTCTGTATTAGGCTCCCACTCAGGCAGATTCAAGCTTGGGTCGCCCTCTTTTATATAATCCAGAAGGGCTCCGGACATTTTAACCATCAGCGCCCTGTCAGACTGGTTATAAAGCCTTGATCCGTTGGGAATATTTTTGTACAGATATACCTGTTCTCCGCTGTGCCAAGCGCCGATTCTTTTATTGTATTTCTTAAAGAAATACTCGTAAACTGTCATGTTGTTTTTAACCGCCAATCTGTTTAAACAATAGTGGGAATAATCAAAGAAAACAGCGCCGTAGATCTCTTCCCAGAAAAATCTTGCCTCCGCATTGTTTTTTGGCTGATAGAGTTCGAGTACTTCATTGGCGTATTCTTTAAAACATTCATCCACTTTTGATTTGAAGTTCTTCATATTGGCTTTGTCAAGCATTATAAAAGGAGCTATTTCCTGCTCGTTAAAACCGTGAAGCACCGGATACCCGTTAAAAGAGCCCTCTTTGAAGTACTCATAGGGTGTTTTTGTGAGAACATATCCGTCAACGGTAATATGGTGCTCAGTGTCTGTTGCTTTAAGAAGTACCTCTGCAGGTAGTTTTCTAAGTTCTTCAACAGTCTTGACGCCAAATCGTTTAAGCACTTTTTGACCGGATTCCAGTGCCTCGTCAAAAGTTCTGAAGGAATGAGGCGGAATCTTTGACGCCAATGTGGAGCTTTCAAGAACTGTTCGTGCAAACAGATTTTTAGCTATTGGCGATGCCATAAGTGCGGACACGCATGCAGCTCCGGCAGATTCGCCGGCAAGAGTAATGTTTGACGGATCGCCGCCGAATGCTGCTATGTTTGAACGTACCCAGGAAAGCGCCTTTAGCTGGTCCAGCAGCCCGTAATTTCCCGTTGTATGGGTCTTAGATTCGTTTTGGAGCTCATTTAACGCAAGAAAACCGAACACGCCAAGTCTGTAGCCCATATTGACGAATATGGCACCGTCCTTGGCGATGTTTTCGCCGCTGCAGTCTTTATACCATGTCTGACCGAATTGAAGGGAACCGCCGTGAATGTATACGATTACCGGAAGCTTTTCGTTGCCGGAGAGCCCTGCCGGCCTCCAAATATTCAGGTAAAGACAGTCCTCCGAAGCTGTGTATTTAAAAGGATCCCGGAAGTCAAACCAGACATAGTCGTGGTATGCCGCCAATTGAATAATATTGTTTCTCAAATTGGATCCTGATTTCTGCATTGCCATGGGAGCAAAACGGTCGCAAAGCAAAGGGTCTTTTAACTTATCAGGGTCTTGAGGTTCTCTGAAACGGAGATCTCCTACCGGAGGCTTGGCGTAAGGAATTCCGGCAAACAATTCAACGGTACTTGCTCCGTTAAGAATTCCTATGAAATCTCCCATTTCGGTTTTAACCGGCTTGCCGTGTTTTTTTGAGCCGTCGAAAGCTTTTACAAGTCTTGGCTTCGGAAGCGTAAAAATGTATATAAGAGCTAAAAAGCCTAAAAGCAGAAACCATTTTAGCGCAATAAGAAGAGGCTGCCCTTCCAGTAAACGGCTTTCGTTTACGCCAATAAATGCTGAGAAAAAAGCACCGCCAAGCAACAGTCCCCATAGATTGTTTGAAGATAGATCGATAAGGATCACATATATAATTATTACCAGTATAGTTATTATTCTCAGTGTAACCATTTTAGCCTCTGTCTTTGATTAAAGTTTCATAGAATTCATTGGCGATAATCTTCGAACTCAAAGGAGTCGGATGACCGCCGTCATCGCAAAATACGTCAAGTCCCTTTCTGTACGCCCCGGAGATTCTGTCTCCGGCATGCACAAGGATTGCACCGTAAAGAGATGCAGCTTTTTCATAGCTATCTTTCAGCAAAGCTTGCATTTCTTCGTGAGTCCAGTTGTTTTCAATGAGAATCCCGGTGTTGTCCGGGCGGCCCCAGGTTTGATAGAATACGGGAGCAGCCCCGTTGTTTCTGATATAAGGCATAAGCTCGCCTGCACTTTTAAAAAATGTCTCGGGGTTTTTAGCGGGTCTTACACTTTGCTCCTGTAATACAACATAATCGAATGCATAGTCCGAAAGAAGCTGCTTCGCCCTTCTGCCGTATTCGTTGTCGTCGGAAACATAATGGGCAAGGCTGTATCCACCGCAGGTAACAGATATAACGAAAGCTTCAAACCCGTTTTCCTTGCAAAGAGAAGCAAACAGGTCAGGCATATCGTTGTAGTATGTATAACTGTTTCCGATAAAAAGTACTTTCATAGATTTTTCCGCAATTTCGAATTCTTCAGGATTTCATTATAACACAGACAGATTCAAACTTAAATCAAAAAAAACGCCAATGACATTGATTCATTTCGTTTTAAATACGCTTTAAAAGCTTTTAAATCTTATCTTATCGCCCTGCTTGGAGCAGCGCCTCCCTGTTCTCATACTCCTCGCCTTCGGCAATTATCACGAATTCATCTAATTATAGAGAACAACTGCAATTTTGAACATAAAACAAGGGAGCAATCATAAATCACTCCCTTGAATTGGTTGCGGAGGAAGGACTTGAACCTACGACCTCCGGGTTATGAGCCCGACGAGCTACCAACTGCTCTACTCCGCGATATTGAAACCCGCCTCAGCGAGCGAAATAGATGATACCACATAAATAACATGATTGCAAGTACTTTTTTGCTTGATTATTTAAAATAAAATGATATAATTACAGAGCCTTGAAAAAGGCCCTGTCAAAGGAAATACAAGCTGTTCCCGTAGCTCAGCAGGATAGAGCGGTCGCCTCCTAAGCGACAGGCCGTTGGTTCGAATCCAATCGGGAACGCCACAATGCCCTGATTTCTTTTTAAGTTTCAGGGCTGTTTTTTTACCTGAAAAAAGTAATAATCGCATACAATTCAGTCCTAATGTGCTTAATAAATGCAGAATTCATGATGCTGTTATCTTTGTTCCGCTTGGAAAATAATATAACACAATAAAAAACGGCACAAATCCAAAAAACCGGGTTGCTGCCGTTTTTTTATGTCATATTACTTAATGGATTTATCCTTCAATAACGATTTTGTTTTCCTTAATGAGCCTCAGCATAATATCCGCAAGTTTGGGATCGAACTGAAGCCCCTTGTTCTTCTCAAGTTCGTTAATGATTTGCTCCTTGGAGAGTCTATTACGGTATACTCTGTTGGTATTCATTGCGTCGAAGGAATCGGCAACGCAAATGACACGGGCAATAAGCGGTATGTCTTCGCCTGCTTTACCTTTGGGATAACCTTTGCCGTCGTAGCGTTCATGGTGGTAAAGAGCGCCCTCGCCAACGTTTTTAAGACTCTTGAAGTGACTGAGAATATCCCAGCCCCGTGTTGTGTGAGACTTAATAATTTCAAACTCTTCATCGGTAAGTTTTCCGGGTTTGCCGAGAATGCTGTCAGGTACGCCGATCTTGCCGCAGTCGTGAAGAAGAGCTATGTAGTAAATGCGGTCAAGCTCTTCACCCTCATAACCAAGCTCTTTTGCAATCATCTTTGTATATTTTGCGACACGCTTAGAGTGGCCTTTTGTGTAGGGGTCCTTGGCGTCTATGAATTCAATAAAGGTCTCGATGGATTCGTTGATGATTTCATTGTCCCGTTCATGGCGGAGCTGATACTTTCTGATTTGTGCCGATGTAATAACGAATATAATCAGTGCAATCAGCCAGATAGCACTTGCAACAACGGATACCCAGAAGAGGGGCTCAGTTGTCAGGAATCTATGGAAAGTATACTCAAGTTCAATGGTGGATTGCTCCATGCTTTCGCCCATTTTCACATAGAGTATAATACCCGGCGTGGTAGCTTCATAGGGCTCAATGGGCATTTCCATGGCATTGACGGTGCGGCTGGGAATGTACTCTAGATAATCGCCCTTTTCCATGATAACAAGGGGCTCTCCGTCAACAGAAAAAATATCCAGATTATGATTTTCAGGATGGAACTCGCGAAGATCGGGTACCATGTCTGATTTATCAGCTGAGACCTGATGAATATCAAGTTGTCCGTTCCAGGCAGAAGCAAGAAAAACTTCATGACTGAAAACCAGTTTAAATTTGAAGTCCTGAACCTGATCCTTGGTATTATTGGTTACGGTAAAATCGTATGTGTAGGCCTGATAGTTATTTTCTGTTAAACCTTCGTCATAAAAGTCGAATATCTTGCCCCAGGTGCTGGATCTTGCGGCAGCAGTAACGTAGACGTCAAGATATGTGCGGGCACTGTCCGGATTGAATAGTTCTTCACCGGTAAACTCGGCATAGTGTCTTTTCTTGTTATATGCATCGGTTTTAAAGATACTCACAACGAAAATCGCAATGAGAACCAGTAAAACAAGAAGAAACACCACCGTTGTCTTAATTCTTGTACTCCGATTTATCATTCTAAAGCCCCTATCTTTTAGTTTTTAGAATATGCCTATTTTATCATAAAAGTTTAGAAGTGCAATAAGCAGGAGTCAAAATCTACAAACAATTTTACAATAAGGGCAAAGAGAGTATAGGAAAACCACATCTTGACTCTTTAAAACAGAAGGAATTTAGAAATTATTTATAAAAATGTGCGAAACAGAAATATCTTTTCTAATATAAATGTGCAGAAGTATTATGGATGTGAAAAAGATAACTGTCAAAACAGTGATTATCACATCCGAAGCCGAAAACTTCAAAACCTTATATCTTGTCCGCCCCTTTCCGCCTCTGTAGCAGCGGGCTTCCATTGCAGTAGACATCTCCTCAGCACTTCTGAAGGCGGCAATGAAGAGAGGAATGAGCACGGGAATATAGCTTTTGATTTTTTTGAATACATTGCCTGAATCAAATTCTGCGCCGCGTGCGGCCTGGGCTTTGATAATCTTGTCGGTTTCATCCGCAAAAGTAGGAATAAACCGTAGAGCGATGCTCATCATAAGAGCAATCTCGTGTACGGGCACATGCAAGACTGTAAGAGGCCTCATAAGGGATTCAAGGCCGTCAGTGATGGCTACCGGTGTAGAAGTATAAGTAAGAAGGGATGCGGACACCACAAGCATTGTGACCCTGAGAACAGTTTTAATACTCATGGAAATTGACTCAAAATAAATCGGTTTTGAGCCGATGAAAAAAGCCACGTGTGCCCCATGGTAAAAAAGAAAGTTAAAAAGACTCGTGATGATAAGAATCACCAGAATCGGTCTCAAACTCTGAAGTATGAATTTAAATGATATTCTGGAGGCTATAAAGCAGCCGACAATGAAAACACCTGCTATAGTGTACTCTATCCAGTTTCTGCACATAAGGACAAAGACCATCATAACAATAGTCCAGATAATCTTTGTTCTGGGATCCGCCAAGTGAAACAGCGATTTTGCAGGTACATATCTTCCGAGGGATACTTTCATTTGAGAAGCCTCCCTTCTGCTATAAGCTGCCTTATCAAGGCGACACCTTCCTGTTTCTTAATCACAACAGGTATGTCAAGGCCTGATCTGTCCGCAAAATCCATGAACATCCTGGTCACTTCAGGTATGTCAAGATCAAGAGATGACAGATAATCTCTTTGGGAAAATACTTCAAGAGGGGTGCCGTCCAGAACAACTGCACCGTCCTTCATAACAATCACTCTGCCCGCAACTTCTGCCACATCGTCCATGCTGTGTGAAACCAGAATAACAGTAACACCGCTTTCGTTCAGCTTTTGCAGCAGAGCCAGCATATCTCTTTTCCCTTTGGAGTCAAGGCCCGAAGCAGGCTCGTCAAGTATAAGATATGAAGGATTGGATACAAGGACACCGCACACGGCAACACGTCTTTTTTCTCCTCCCGACAATTCAAATACGGACCTCTCAAAAAGTCTTTCATCAAGGCCAACAAGTTTTGACGCATAAAGAACACGTTCCCTGACTTCTTCGTCAGTCAGCTTAAATCTCTTAAGACCGAATGCAATGTCTTTATAAACTGTGTCCTCAAACAGCTGATGCTCCGGATACTGAAACACAAAACCGACTTTGCGCCTTATCGAAAGAAGATTTTTCTTGGTTATTCTTTCACCGTCAATACAAATCTCACCGTCGGTGGGCAGAAGAAGACCGTTAAAGTGCTGGAGAAGAGTTGATTTGCCGGATCCTGTATGACCGATAATCGCGACGAATTCGCCCTTTTTGATTTCTAGG
Source organism: uncultured Ruminococcus sp. (assembly GCA_902782645.1). Lineage (GTDB taxonomy): Bacteria > Bacillota > Clostridia > UBA1212 > UBA1212 > UBA1212. The sequence continues at coordinate 14,367 of CACZNV010000127.1, forward strand.
CTGATTCCTTTTAAAGCGTCTTTCTCAAAAGGAGTCTTTCGCATGTATGTATGTTTTAAATTTTTGACAAGAATAGACATGGTTTACGAAATGCTCCTTTTGTAAAGATTAAGAAGCACTTCGGTGCCCCGGGAGGGAGATAATACGGTTTCGCCAAAGTCAAACTCATCAACTGAATCAAAAACGGATGCTGCCGGAGGAAGCTCGAGAGAAAGATCAGAGAGAAGTTTTTTGTCAGAAAAGATTTCCGAGGGTTTGCCTGTTTTTACAACAGAACCTTTATCCATGACAATGACCTTGTCGGCTTCAATTATCTCATCCATATGGTGAGTTATTAAAACGATGGTGATATGTTCCTCTTTGTTGAGTTTTTTAACGGTCTCAAGAACGCTTTTGCGGCCTTTGGGATCCAGCATGGCTGTGGATTCGTCAAGCAATATGCAGGACGGTCTCATGGCAAGTATGCCGGCAATGGAAACCCGCTGTTTCTGGCCGCCTGAAAGCAGATGAGGCTCGCATTTTCTTAAATCCATAACGCCGCACACTTTCATTGCTTCATCGACTCTTTTGATCATATCATCTCTGGGCACCCCAATGTTTTCCGGCCCGAAAGCCACGTCCTCCTCAACTGAGGTTGAGATAATCTGATTGTCCGGGTTTTGAAAGACCATACCCACAAGCCTTCTTACTTCCCAGATTGTGTCTTCATTGGCGGTGTTGTAGCCTGCTGAAATTACGGTGCCGGACTGCGGCAGAAGGAGACCGTTCATGAGTTTTGCAACAGTGGATTTTCCGGAACCGTTGCTTCCGATGACGGCGACAAATTCACCTTTGTCAACCGTGAATGAAACGTTTTTTACGGCTTCCTTGGGTCTTTCTGAATAGGAGGAACCGTCAAAAGTTGAAGCGAAAGAATCACCCGAAGAATTGCCGGAGGTTCCGTCAAGTTCCTCAGATGAATTGTTTTCAGGATCACCGTATGAAAAGGTGACATCGTCAAATATTATGAAAGATTTGTCATTTTCCTTCATTGTACGGGATTCCCATGTGGTTGTAGGCTCCGGGGGTTGCCATGCGCCCTCTTGGCGTCTTATTTATGAAGCCCAGCTGGATCAAATAAGGTTCGTAGATGTCTTCAATGGTGGAAACATCTTCGCCCGTTGCAGCTGACAGCGTATCGAGGCCTACAGGGCCGCCGTTGAACTTTTTGATAATGGTGAGTATCAAATTACGGTCAACGTTATCAAGGCCTAAATCGTCAATTTCAAGGGCTTTAAGAGCAATTGAGGCAATCTTCTCCGTGATGATGGATTCGCCCATGACCTCAGCAAAATCCCTTGCCCTTTTGACAAGACGGTTTGCAATACGGGGTGTGCCCCGGGATCTCTTGGCGATTTCTCTTGCGCCCTCCTCGCTTATTGAACACTTTAGAATCGAAGCCGTTCTTCTCACAATCTGCATAAGCTCTTCAGTGGTGTATAATTCAAGGCGGTTTATAATGCCGAACCTGTCACGCAGAGGTGCTGAAAGAAGACCTGCCCTTGTGGTGGCTCCGATAAGAGTGAATTTGTGAAGGTCAAGTCTCAGAGACCTGGCGGCAGGACCTTTGCCCATTATAATATCAAAGGAGAAGTCCTCCATTGCGGGGTATAGAATCTCTTCCACAGACTTGTTGAGACGGTGAATCTCGTCAATAAAGAGAACGTCCATCTCGTTGAGATTTGTAAGAATGCCGGCAATATCGGCCGCTTTTTCGATGGCGGGACCCGATGTAATCCTTATATTCACACCCATTTCGGATGCGATTATTCCTGCAAGAGTTGTTTTGCCCAGTCCCGGAGGGCCGTAAAGAAGCACATGGTCAAGAGAGTCGCCCCGTTTTTTTGCGGCTTCAATGAAGACCTTGAGATTTTCCTTGACCTTGTTCTGACCAACATATTCGTCAAACCTTCTGGGTCTGATCTGGGCCTCAAAATCGTCGTCCGGCAGATATTCGCCTGTAGTAATTCTTGTGCTGTCGTCCACTTTATATCTCCCAAAATTTTAAACCGCAAGAGATGCCTTTACGATTTCCTCAAGAGTCATACCCTCTCTGTAAACGCTTGCAACAATTGCTCTCGCCTTGGCCTGGTTGTGACCGAGTACGCAGAGTGCTTCAACCGCATCTTCAAACGTCTGGTCTTTGACAAAGAATGCCTTGGCGTCACCTGTCCCGGTGCTCACGGTATCCGAGCCGCCCTGATCAAGCTCCGCCTTAACAATCCTGTCTTTAAGCTCAAGCACAATTCGCTGGGCAAGTTTGGGACCGATACCTTTTACCTTTGAAAGTACTTTATGGTTTCCGGTCACAACAGCAGCAGAAAAGTCCGCAACAGTTATCTGAGAAAGAACCGAAATCGCAACTTTGGGTCCCACCCCGCTTACCGAAATAAGCTCTTTAAAAAGCTTTAACTCGTTTTGCGATGTAAAACCGTAGAGCGAAATGTCATCCTCTTTAACGGACATATATGTGTAAAACTTTTTTGCTTCGCCTTCAACGCACCCGCTCATGGAAGTGTAGGAAGTATAAATCTTAAATCCTACGCCGTTTACGTCGATCACAACGCTTTCCTGGTCGATTCCGGCAACATAACCCTTTATAAACTCAAACAAAGCGTTTTACCTCCTTAAACTCTTTCTGACGAAAGGAGCGAATTGGCGTGGCATATTGCAATCGCCAATGCATCCGCCGCATCATCCGGCTTCGGTATAGAATCAAGATTCAGTATGATTTTGACCATCTGCTGCACCTGTCTTTTCTCTGCCCTACCGTATCCGGCAATGTTCTGCTTTACCTGAAGAGGAGTATATTCGTAGCAAGGCAAACCTTTCATTGTGCAGGCCAGCATTGCCACGCCTCTTCCGTGTGCAGCCATAATAGCCGTTTTAGCGTTGTTGTTAAAGAACAATTCCTCAATGGCCATACAATCCGGGTGATATTTATCGATAATAAACGTCAACGTGTCATAGATTGATGTGAGGCGCGAGGAAAAAAGCTCCGATTTGTCGGTGCTTACAACGCCGTAATCTATGGGCTTCAGTTTATTACCGGTATAATCCACGACCCCGTATCCCGTGATCGCAAAACCCGGATCGATGCCAAGTATAGTCATAATTATTTAATCTCGATATCCGCACCGTATCTTACAAATGCATATCTGGGATTGTAGAGCGGGCACTGACCGTTATTCCACATGTTCTCAAGGGAGAATGTAACAGGTCCCACCGACCAGGGCTCAGGATCCGCAAAGTGGTGAGGACCGAGAAGGTTTCTGTTGGAGTTGCAGAATGTTACCGTAAGTGTATTCTTGCCCTTCTTCAGGAAGCCGCCAATGTCGCAATGGTCCTTAAACATAAGCCGCTTGACGAATTTACCGTTTACGGAAATATCCGCGTAGGAATACCTGCCCTTAACCCAAAGTACCGAACCTTTTCCTTCATAGTCAAACTCTTTGGAAACAGTGATCTTTCCTGCGAAGAACGGGAAACCGTTTACGGTGAAATTGGAGACATCCGTTTCGTCCTTTGATTTTGAAAGAGCAAACGTGCCTGTATACTCAAAACTGTTTCTGACATTCGGAGTGAAGGGGCTGTCGCAGTCAACCGAGAAGTCGCCGAAGAGATACATAGCCTCCACCTCTGTGTTAAATGCCAGGCAGTTTCTGAGAGACTCCATAACGTTTCCGTAGAGCACCTCATACACATAATCGTCCTGGAAATAGCTGAATGTCACAACAATCTCGTTCTTTCCTTTAACGAGAAGTTTGGTAATGTCCGCTACCTTGAAGCTTCTGTCAAGCCACCAGCCCTTTTCAAAACCGATTTCTTTACCGTTTATAAGCACGGATTTGTACTTAAGAGACTCCATCGCAAGCTTTACAAGCTCCGGAATTTCATTTACGTTGAAGCTGTATTTCATCGTAACGTCTCCGGCATAGCGGGACCTTAGAAGCTCATCAAATATCTGAATTATAGGCTTCGGGGAATCGTAGGTTTTGCCTCCGTCCTTTGAAATCTCCGCAAAATCAAGGGTAAGAGCGTTCTCCGGCTTTTTCTCAAGTTTAAAACTGCCGGCAAGCTTCAAACCTTCTTTCTCTCTTGTGGAAAGATCGTCTTCGATAGCATCCGTTTCAGTGTCGCAGGGATTCTCAACGAAGATTCTTGAGCAGCCGCTTTCGAAGGAAGTTTCAAAAGTAAGACTTCCGCCGTCTTTCTTGAAGTCAACTTTCCTGACAGCCTTTCCTGATTCAAAATCATTCTGCTCTAAGAAGATCTCAGAAACCTTAGCTGCGCCTTTCAGTGTTACAACACAGTTGTCGTAGTTTCTGTCGCTGATGTTTGTGATGTAGTAAAGCTTCCCGAATTCGGTGTCGCGGGTCATGGCTCTCAAGCCGTTTGCAACAGCTCCGTCAGCAGTTCTTACAACGCAGGCGGAATCTCTTTCGATATCGTCGGCGGTTGCATTGGCGGTGAGCCACGAAAGGTCTGCGGTCCTTCCGTCGATTCTTGTGGGCTTTTCTCCTGCGAGAACAATTTTGCCTCCGTTTGCAATAAATTCCTTAAGGAGACTTGCCGTGGAGCCGTCAATTGTATAAATAGTCGGAAGTACAACATAATCGTACTTCATGAGACCTACTTTAAACTGTTTGCCCTCCACCGAGCCGTACTTTCTGATAAGCGACTCATCGCCAAGGTGA
>CACZNV010000128.1 GCA_902782645.1 uncultured Ruminococcus sp.
GGGTTATGAAGGGATTATTGGAAGATCTTTCAGAGAGTGACAAGCCAAGAAAAATTGTCACTTCTCCGTCGAAACTTGACACCGACGGCCGAAGCAAGAGGACTTGAGGAACAAGGTATTCTTTCGTATAATTTGATTGAATACGGACGTAATTCTATTCGAGGAATAGCGCAAGGGAATCCCAATCGTTATGCTTTTATGTATGCCTTGTGGAATTATCTCTACAATAAAGCCTCAGATTTATGGTACAATATAACTGGGAGGTAAATTGAGAATGGATTTAGATGATTTTTTTGAGAATAATAGCATTTCTCTCGACATAATCGCCTTTTTCCAAATGTGGCAGGACGGATGCTGTACAAAAGCAGAGTGCCTTTCAGAATGCAAAAAAATAATAAAGGGTTACAATAATGAGATTGGAGAGCATTTAATTGCTTTAATGACATACTATTGGTGCCTACTGAAGAACAACATTTATGATGAAAATGTAAAGAAACGATTGGAGTCATATTCGCCAAGGCAAATAGAAGAGTTGTGGGGCACAGATGGCAATAGTATTCTCGAATTGATGAATAAACTTCTTTCAAAAACTCCAGAAAAAACCAAGAGAAAAAAAAGCATCATTTCGGATATACGGTGGACCCCCGGCGATGTATATATGTTCTCTGTAGATGAGGGTTTGAAACAGTTTCTCGAAATTGAAGAGAAATCGGAACCCAGTATATTTCTATTTTGCTCAAAAGTAGTTTTTGATTCCCCCAAAAAACAAAGCGTTATAGTGTATATTTTGGTTCACTTTGGCGCACAAGAATCGTTGTCGACCATTATATACGACAGTGTGTTTTTACCTGTTAGGAAAACAGATAACAATAGACTACTGTATCAGTATTATTTTTATCACATAAACAAAAACTATCCGGCCGATAAGCTGGTTTTCTTAGGCAATACTGATACACTGATACATATCGACAATGAATCTGTTATTGATGATTATCATTTTGCTTGTTGGACTGATTGGGATTTACTTCAGAAGGATATTATTCATCATTATACATTTTTAAAACAGCTCCAACAAGAATGACATGGTGGTATTTGGATTGATATTTGTATGTATATTTGTATGCGGTAACTTATAAAATGCCCGTCGTTTTATAAAGGAAGACGGAATTATATTTGCAAAGTTTTGTGAAACCATCATTTCGTGTCTGCTATATCTGTATGGCTCCAATTTATCATTGCTTCATGCTGCGGTTGTCATTGACAATTGGCGGCTTAAGATTATAAAATGTGCGTTGCCGGAAAAAAGCATTGTTTTTCGGCCATCAGACTTTAAAACCTTAGTGAGACTGTCCATGAAGAAATCGTCAACGGTGCTCGTCTCTCCGGAAGAGATGGAGAAGCAGAAGCAGTTTTCGGAACTGGTTTACGCAAAGACCCTTGAGTTTGCGGCGGAGAGAGGCAGGAAGCCTCTTGCTTTTGTGCGCACCTTCGGATGCCAGATGAACGAGCACGACTCCGAGAAGATCTCCGGCATGCTGGAGCAGATGGGGTACGGTTTCTGCGACGGTTTCGACGAGGCTGACCTGATTATTATGAACACCTGCTGCGTCAGAGAAAATGCGGAGGAGAAGGTGTTCGGACACGTGGGCTCTTTAAAGGGGTTGAAGCGTGAGAAGCCCTGGCTGGTGACAGCGGTCTGCGGATGCATGACCGAGCAGCCTCATATAGTTGAGGAGATTAAAAAGAAGTACAAAAACGTTGACCTCGTGTTCGGAACGCACAACCTGCACAGGCTGCCCGAACTGCTCTACAGGGTCATCGACGGAGGCGTCAGGGTTTACGAGACTTCGCGCACCGACAATGAGGTTGCCGAGGGCGTCCCCGTGAAGCGCTGCGGGAACATTCACGCGTGGGTCACGGTCATGTACGGCTGCGACAACTACTGCACGTATTGCATTGTCCCCTACGTAAGAGGACACGAAAGGAGCCGCAGGCCGGAGGACATATTGGCGGAGGTGAAGGAGCTTTGCGCCCTTGGCTATAAGGAGATCACCCTCCTCGGGCAGAACGTGAACTCCTACGGGAAGGACCTTGACGGCGGCATGGATTTTGCCGCGCTCTTGAGGCTCATCTGCGAGAACACGCCAATTCCCCGCATCCGCTTCATGACGTCCCACCCGAAGGATATTTCCGACAGACTCATTGGCGTCATGGCCGAGTTTCCCCAGATCTGCAATCAGCTCCACCTGCCCGTCCAGAGCGGCTCCACGGAGCTTCTGAAGCGCATGAACCGGCACTACACCAGGGAGCAGTACCTTGAGACCGTAAAAAAGGTTCGCGCCGTGAACCCGGGCATTTCGCTCACCACGGATATCATCGTGGGCTTTCCCGGCGAGACCGACGAAAACTTCGAGGACACCCTGAGCCTTGTGGAGGAGGTCCGCTTCGACCAGGCCTATACGTTCATCTACTCGAAACGGGAGGGCACCCCTGCCGCGAAATATCCGGATCAGGTGCCGGAGGAAGTCGTCAAGGAGCGCTTCGACAGGCTTCTCGCCCTCCAGAACCGGATTTCGAGAGAGATCAACGACAGGTTTGACGGCGCGGTGGTAGAGGTGCTTTGCGAGGGCCTCAGCAAGACCAACATCGAAAGGTACACCGGGCGCACCGAGGGCAATAAAATCGTGAACTTCACCTCCCCCGAAAATGTCACGGGCCGCACGGTAAAAGTTAAAATCGACAACGTTCAGACCTGGTCCCTTGAAGGATCACTTCTTGAAATAATATCTTAAGAAGACGCCAATGTGCGCCGGGAGCCTTTTGCTGGCTCCTTCGGAAAGAATCGCGTAATGAAAAACATCAACCTCAATGCTTCTTCGGGCATTGAAAAAATCGAATGCTTCCTTTTTGACATGGACGGGACGCTTTACCTCGGCAATGACCGCCTTGACGGCGCCCTCGAGCTCATCAACCTTTTGAAATCACAGGGCAAGCGCACCCTCTACATCACCAACAACTCCTCAAAAGTTGCTTCCGAATATGTGAAAAAGCTTTCCGGCATGGGCATAAGCGCGGAGATAGACGACTTTTTCACCTCCGCGGACGCCATCGTCTACATGCTCAACAAGATCAAACCGGGTGCGAAGCTCTACGTTGTTGGCACCCCGGGCTTTGAAAATTTTCTTGTCGAAAAAGGGTTTTCGCTTGTCAAAGGCTACACGCAGGACCCTGCTCTCGTGCCCGATTTTGTTGTGCTCGGCTTTGACACGACTCTGACGTACGACAAGCTCAGGATAATGTGCGACTATCTCGTTGACGGTGTCAGATACGTTGCGACACATCCCGACATGGTCTGCCCCGCCGAGGGTCACAGATCCGTGCCTGACGCAGGTTCATTCATGCTCCTCATAGAGGGCGCTACGGGCAGAAAACCGGAGATCATTGCCGGCAAGCCCAACCCCACCATGATCAACATACTCTGCGAAAAGCTGGGCTACGAAAAGGACAAGGTCGCGGTCGTCGGCGACAGGCTCAACACGGATATCATGTCCGGCGTCAACGCGGGCTGCAAAACCGTCTGCGTGCTTACGGGTGAGACTTCGCTGAAGCTTCTTTCCGAGTCCGACGTAAGCCCGGACTACGTTTTCGACAGCGTAAAAGACATTTACGAGGCCCTGAAGGGCTAAAGGAAGGTTATTATGTTTGTGATCGGCTGCCATCTTTCCAGTTCTAAGGGATACCTGAACATGGGGCAGGAGACTGTGTCCATTGGCGGAAGCTCCTTCCAGTTCTTCACCAGGAACCCACGGGGAGGCGCCGCCAAGCCCGTTGACCCTGATGACATCGCAGCCTACAACGCCTTCGCTGCCGAAAATGCCATCGGACCCGTCATCGCTCACGCCCCCTACACCATGAACCCCTGCGCGGCCACCGAATCCCTGCGGGAATTTTCTCTGGAGACCATGCGCGACGATCTTTCGAGGCTTGCCATGATTCCCGGAAGCCTCTACAATTTTCACCCGGGCTCCCACGTGGGACAGGGGATCGACGCCGGCATCGAGCTCATTTCCGGGATTGTGGTCAAGCTTCTTGACACCGCCAATCCCACCCCCATACTTCTTGAAACCATGGCCGGCAAGGGCAGCGAAGTGGGCAGCCGTTTTGAAGAGATAAAGCGGATCATCGACCTGTCCGGCGGCGACAGCCGCCTTGGCGTCACCCTTGACACCTGCCACGTCTACGACGCAGGCTACGATATAGTCGGCAATCTCGACGGCGTTCTTGAGGAATTCGACAATGTGATAGGCCTTCATCGCCTGAAAGCCATCCACCTTAACGACAGCAAAAATCCGTTCTGCTCCCACAAGGACCGCCACGAAAAGATCGGTCAGGGCTCCATCGGAATCGACGCCTTTAAGCGCATCATAAACCACAAAGCGTTGCGGGACCTGCCCTTCCTTCTCGAAACCCCTCAGGACGAGCTTGAGGGCTGGGGCGGCGAAATTGCGCTCCTTAAAAGCCTCAGGGAAGATTGAATCGTTCCGGGTTTTAATCTATAAGTAAAAACCGGCCGGCATTCGTTTTAAGTCACGAGCGCCGGCCGTTATCTTTTATTGTCTGGTATTGTTTTTATCCTGCCGCCAATTCATCACTCAGGATCTGAGGGCACCGTAGGTGTCGGCGTTGGAGTGGGGGTTGGGGTTGGAGTCTCACCCTCGCTTGGCGTGGGAGAAGGCGTAGGTGTAGGTGTTTCGCCTTCGCTTGGTGTCGGTGAAGGTGTAGGTGTTTCGCCTTCGCTTGGCGTCGGTGAAGGTGTAGGTGTCTCGCCCTCGCTTGGCGTCGGGGAAGGTGTAGGTGTCTCACCCTCGCTTGGCGTCGGGGAAGGAGTTTCCGTGGGCGTTTCCGTGGGTGTTTCCGTGGGTGTTTCCGTGGGAGTGGGTGTCGGCGTCTCTTCGGGAGTCGGTGTGGCCACGCCTTCGCCCAGCTTCAGGTAGCTTACCTGTCCCAGGAATTCATCCTTTCCGCCCCGGACCCTGTAGATGTTGTAGCTGTAGAGGGTTCCCGTTTTGTCCGAGTTGAGACCTGATTTTACAAGGTCGCTTCTGAGAGTTATTGCGGTGGGGTCTGCGGATTTAGGACCGAAAGCGGTGACTTTAAGCACATTTGTGAGATCGTCGTACGAAGTGGTAATCCTGACGGGACCGTCCATGGAGTTTTCGATAATCAGGTTGCAGAAAGATTCCTCCGTGTTCGAGATATATGAGTCGAATCCCGGTACACCGTAATTCGGGTAGTATTCATAGTTCCAGGACCTGTTTACGTTCAGGCCGCTTCTCAGTGCGCACTCGTAGAGAGCCGTGGCAAACTGGGATATTCCGCCGCCGCTCACAAGCTCGCCGGCGTCGTTCACGTTCTCAACTGCCTTCCAGAAACTGTTGGCGGATGTAAGTCTGCCGACCATCTCCAGGAGGTTGAGCTGCTCGCCCGGGAACAGTTCCACTGTGTTCACAAGAGTAACCGCCCGCTTTATGTTGTGGGCCCTCTCCTCAACGCCTCTGCCGTCGTTGGTGCTGAAATAATCCTCGGTGTTTTTGCTTTCGACGGAGCCCAGCGCTCTGTAGTAGAGCTCCTCGGTAAGCATGGCGGCCGTGATTTCGGCGTCCACATTCGCAAATTCGAGGAACTGATTACCGTCAGCCTCGCCGTTGTTTATGCTCTCCACTATCCTGCTTGCGGCCACAGCATCAAGTACTCTGCCGGGTTCATCAGGTTTAACGGTAATATTGCCGTGAAGATCGTTTCCCTCCCTGACATATTCCGCGTTGACGGGCGCCTTGTAGACCTTGTTGATGATCTCCTGAAGGTCAAGCTTGGTAAAGTCGGTGATGTTTCCCTTGGCTTCAATCAAAACGCTGCTGATGCCCTGGGAGAATCTCATGTTGTTGAGCCTTGATTCGATGTTTGAAAGTTCCCGGATCAGGTCGTTTCTGAGGCTTTCAGTATCTATGGAGCCGCCCTTTTTACCGGACGTAAAGAGAACAAATGTTTCCTTCAGCTCATAGGTAGGGTTGACCGCATCGCCTGCAGCCAGCTTGTTTACGCTGTCGATTATGCTCTGGACAGCCGGCTGGTCGTACCTGAAGGTAAATACCACATTGTGCTCTCTGGTGCTGAGGCTCTCCTTTTCGCTGGCACTGGATCTGCCGTATTCGTATATTTCCTTCGCCACGTTTGCCGCCGAAGGAAGCTCAAAGAACTCCGAGAGGGCATGCTCCTGGACGGAATCTCCGATTCTTATGGAAATCTTTGCCTCCTTAACGGGTGTGATATATGTGTCGGTGATGTGCTTTTCAACTTCCTCCCTGGTCATGCCGGCAAGGGATTCGCCGTTAAAACAGACTCCGTCGTACACAACATCGTCTTTTTTAACCTCTTCCGGTTCTTTTTGGGGTGTATTTGAGCTGCCGCCCTTGGCGTATTGGTACACAAGGAAAACAGCCAGTCCGAAGACTACGACAATCACAAGAACTATAAGGAAAGTTCTGAGGCCCCTGCCCCGGTCGGTATATACAGACTCGAAAAACTCGTTGTCGAATTCGTCGCTGTTGGGTCTTTCCGTATCATTGGCGGGTGCGGGCTGATAGTATCCCTGGTCCTGCTGCGGGTTCTGTTTGTTCTCAAACGCGGCATGTTCGCCTCTGCGGTAGACCTTGACATCTTCGTCTCCCTCGTCGTTGAACGCCTCAAGATCCACATCGCCAATGTTCACATCGTCGCCGAAAAACGTAAACGAGTTCTCCTCCTCAAGGTCAAAACCGTCACCGTTTTCAGAGTTTCCGCCCTTTGAAGAGTCTTCATCGTCGTCGGTGTAGTAAATGTTGCCGCTGTAGTAATTATTCGAGCTGCCGCCCTCCGAATTGCTTCCGGAACCGTTTCCGCCCTCATCCGAAAGTCCCACGGGCTCAAAAGTGAAACCGCCGCCCTGATTACCGGACATGCCGCCTGCGCCGCCGAGACCGCCGCTTATATTATTCGAGTTTTGATTGTTAAAATCACCGGCCATAACTTTCAATCCAAAATCTGTGATTTCCTGTTTTGCGCCGAAATATGCCCTGCTGAAAGACCCCCTGGGCTGGTTGTTTCCGCCGCCGGAGATCGAATTACGGGTATCATCGCCGCCAATCCAATTGTCTGTCATATTTCAAAACTCTCTTCTTTAGCAAAATGACCCTGGCCTTAAGCCTTCCGGGTTTTATCCTCAGTGTGGTGTATTCGCAAAATGCCAAATTATTTTAGCATTATTGCGGCTGAAGTGTCAAACAAACTCGCGCCGTGCTCTTCCTTTTTAATATATTTTAAAAGAATGGGGCGCAGGTCTGCCGTCACTTGTATATGTATTCCTGGCTTTCGCAGTAGACGAAGCCTACCCTCTCGCCAATGATCTGCAGTGTGAGCACATCCCCTTCTTTAAGCGGGGTGCCGCCGGTGTAGAAGAGCGCCTCGTCGCTGTTTTTTCGCACGAGACTGTGCACCTTGCCGTTGATGATGATGACGGTATTGTCGGTGACGCCGTTTGCCTTGACTCTGTAGACGTAGAAGGATGAGTTTTCGCTGCCTTCCTCCGTGATGCTCACAATCTCCGGCGTGTCAAAGCCGAACACAAGCTTCACTCCGTCGTCATAAATGTCTCCGCTCTCGTAGGCGAGCTTGTAATCGACTATTTTTGAGGCCTCTTTGTATTCCTCTTCGGGTTTATTGGCGTATACTTCGTGGAACCTGTTGATGAAGTCCCCGTCAAGTCCTACCCTGTCAAGCACAAGGGTGGAGAGCTGATAGAGCGGAAGATCCTTCTCCTGCCTCTCAAAATCTATGCCGAACTTGTCAAGGTTGGTCCAGATGTAGTAGCGGGTCTTAAATGCGTCCTCTACGGAGAGGTCGCAGAGCTCCTTGGCGATGCCGGGAAGGTGATCCGCATACATTACAAGGACTGTGGGCTCGTCCCGGGCCTCCAGCATTTCCACAATATCTTTAATTGCCTTGTCGAATTCGATCAGCTGGCCCACGTAGTACTGGAACTGGCCCTCTATCTCGCTTCCCTCGGGGAGCCCCTCAATCTTCATGGGAAATTCCTCTGCGGGAATTACAGGGTAGCTGCCGTGGAGCTGAACCGTCGAAACGAATATGTAGTTGCGGTCGTCCTTGTTCTCGTCAAGAGCTCTCTCGATGTAGCCCGCCAGCACGTCGTCCGCCGCCCAAAGGTCGTCATTTCTTCTCTTTATGCCGTTCATGGTCTCCATGGGCACGAAGCGGTCAAAGCCCAGGCTCTCGTAAACATACATTCTGGAGAAAAACTCGCCCTGATAGTTGTGTATGCCCGTGGCCTTGAAGCCCAGAGAAGTGAGATAGCGAGGCAGGCTGTGGATCGGAATATCCTTAATCGTGGTGACGTAGGGGTTGAGGCCGTTGGGAAGATTGGCGAGGTCGACGCCCGTCATAAATTCAAACTCGCTCTTGACCGTCATGCCGCCGTAAACCGGCACGCTGACAATTCCCGTGGAATAATTCTGCTCAAGGGACCTTAAAAACGGTATCGGGTCGTACTCAAGGCTGAGGTCGCTGTTCCTCTTGGTGTACTCGTAGGGATCCGAGAAGGACTCCAGCTGGATGGCGATTATATTCTTCACGCCAAGGTCCTTGCCGCCAATGTACTCCTTGTTGACAGTCGCCTTTATTTCCTCGAAGGTCTCGTCGGAATAGCCCTCCGGCTTCGGATCCACCCAGCTCACAAAGGTCCTGGCAAAACTGGCTGCGAAACCCTGGTTGTAGAAGTTGACGATTTCGTGCTTGTCGGTGAACTTTGCGTAAGGAAGGCCCGCCGAGAGGGAAAAAGAGACCAACGTTACCACGGCAAGAATGGCCGCAATGATCTTGTTGGTGCCCCGTACCCGCTTCGGCTTCTCCATCCTGATCAGGAACACAAGACCGCCAATAACGATAATGAGACCTATGATGACGCCGGCGAAGAAGAACACCGAGAAATACTTGGTGACAACGGCCGCCATGTCGATGGTGGCAAATATATCAAGAAGCATAAGGGGCTCATAGACGTTGTTTATCTTAAGCTGGCTGCCGAAGGCGAGAATCAGCCAAATCAACATGAATACCGCCGTCGCAAACTTGCGCTTTTTGCATATTCTCGTCCAGATACCTGTGAAGAACACAGCTATCACGTTGTTCATGTACCTGTCGGGGTTGCTCAGCAGCATCTTGAAAGGCGCTCCGAAATTGAACACCGGCGCTTTCGCCTTAAACGAGTGCATTAGCTCCAGGACGAGGACAAACACCACAGCAAAGTAGAAGTAAATAACCCACTCCCGGGTCTCGGCTGACACTTCTCTCACAGGCTCGCCGCTCTTTGCGGTCTTAATCTCGCCAATGAGCGCAAGCGGTATAAGCCCTGCGCACAGCACGGGCACCGCGATCATCAGCCAAACAGGCACATTTGAGAGTATGAGCATCCAGGCGGTCCAGACGGTGACGCCGCCCGCAAATACAGTTTTTTTGTAAGGTGTAAAAACGCCGAAAAGCGTCAGGGCAAAAAGCGAGCAAGCCCTGGTGGTCACATTGAAAACTATCAGATAAGAACCTGCATTGACCCCTGCGGTCCAGCTTGTAAAGAACAGTGATGAAAGCGCAAGCAGCACACAAATTCCGAGCCAGGTCAGAAAACCTGTCCGGACTTCGTTAAACGCCTTAAAGCCTTCCCTGATTTCATTCCTTGTGAGGAGCCTGTTCTCGGCCCTCAGGGCCTTCTTTTCCTCCTTCGTCAGTTTGGGCTTCTTCTGTTTGGGTGTCTTTTTTGTTTTCTGCGCCTTTTTCCCTTCGGAAGGCATAGACTCTCCGTCCGATTTTTCAACGACTTCCTCTGAAGAAGCATTGGCGTCGCAGGCAGCGTCCTCTTCTTTTATGTCCGTCGGTTCAACCGTCATCTCCAAAACCTCACTTCGATTTTATCGCTTACGAAACCTCTTTGGTGCAAAGATACTCAAGCATACTGTGTATCTCACCGCCAAGAACATTCATACCGATTCCGTGGATATATGCAACCACGTAAACGGTTCCCGTTATATTGCTTCTCACCGCAACGGCAAGATTTGATCCGGCGGCCTTCGTGTAGCCTGTTTTGCCGCCGATAACGGTATAGGAAGCGCCTTCGTACTTCTGGGTAAGAAACGCGCTTGTGTTGTTGAGTATATTGCCGGTAGAAAGCTTCACGTCTTTCCCGCAGCAGGAATTCATCACCGTCTCGTTCTTGAGCGCCTCGGCCATAAGCTTTGCCGCATCCCCGGCGGAAGAGTAGTTGTTGTAGAAATTGTCGCCTATATCGAGGCCTATCACGTTGTCGAAATGGCTGTTGGTCATGCCGAAGGAAAGGGCCTTTTCATTCATAAGATCTAAGAAATCCCGTCCGGACCTCTCTCCGGCAGCCTTTCCCAGCACAATCGCCGCATCGCCGAAGGACCTCACAAGAGCCATGTCCACAAGGTCGCCCACTTTATACGAGCTGCCCTCCTTGATTCCGAAGGAGTCTATGCCCTCTCCGGTCTTGAGAAAATCGAGCCAGCCGTACTTTACGTTTATGCTTTCGGAGGTGGACAGCCAGTCAAGGGCCGTGAGCACCGTGAGCAGCTTGGTGATGCTGGCGATATAGTTTCTCGTATCAACGTTCTCGCCAATGAGAACCTCCCCCGTGCTGCCGTTGATCACACAGTAGGCGTATCCCGTAAACTTGAAGGGCAGATTCTCCACGGGCACCTCAGTCTCAAAAGGCGTAGGAGAGGCAGGCACCTCCGTCTCTTCCACAGTCCAGTCCCGCTCCCCGGTGGGCTTTGGCGTGTCAAGGTATACAGGTGTTTTTCTTTCGTATGTTACCCTGCGGTTTGTGCAGGCCGTAAATGATAATGCCAGCAGTAACGCCAGCAGCATCGCCGCAAATTTCTTCATTTGATAATACCGCCGATCAATCCGATCTTACTGAATGCTTTTATTATATATGATTTGTGTGTGATGTCGGAGACGGTTCCGGAGGTCGAGCCTATTCCGGCGCTGCTGACAAGAACGCAAATCAGGAAAACTGTTAAAATGCCTGCCGCAAGGCCTGCGATCATGCCGCCAATCGCATTGGCGGTGCCCAGAACGGGTATCTTGTTGATCAGCTTCGTCACAAGAGACAGTATGATCAGCACAATAATCACTATCACTGCGACGGCGGCATAACTGATGAGCTTCACCGTGACACCGGCAATAAACCCAGCTGTCTTTTCGGCAAGAGCCTCGCCCTTCTCTTGTTTTATGCCCTCAACGGAGCGCTCCGCCATTGCGGCCACCTCATCGGGCAGACCCATTTTCTTTGCCACGCCCTCGAAGTCAAGACTCTCGTCCTGCTCCGTCCAGTTCATAACTGTGCTTTTGACCGAATTTTTGACGGATTCGCCCACCTTCATCTGGGTCAGGGCGGAGTTCACAAGAGGCAGTGATATTTTTGCGATGAGAGCCGCGAAAAAAACTATGCCCAATATGAACAGCATCCTCAGCAAGCCGGTTTTCCTGCCTATAATAACCATAGCCGCAAGAACAGCCAGCATCACTAAATCAAAAACAGCCGAAGCAACCGAAGGCACTTTCTCACCTCTTTTGTTAAGAGTTTCATCTTTTGCACTGACCTGCAGCGAAACCGCCAAGACGGCCCGCCGCATCAGCCTGGAATTTTGTTTTGCGGACTAAGCCGCCTTTTTAACGTTTACGACCGCCGTACCGTAGATTCCGCTGACCGCAAAGAAACCTCTGCTGCCCGCTTTGACCCGTTCGATGTCGATCTTTTCCTCGCAGGAACTTACCTCGTTCCCCTCGAAGTCATATACAAGGAAATCTGTCTGGGTGAAGCAGACGAACACCTCGGAGCCGCAGTCCATAAAACCTTTCACCGCACGGGGTACCGGGAAGGACTTGGCTGTACCCGTCTCAGTGTCAAACACTTTCACGTCGGACTTTCCGTCAGCAGTTCCAACTGCGGTCACAATCTTTTTTCCGATTGTCGCTGCCGCTATCACATCGCTTGCCCCGTCGCCAATGCTCACAAGCTTTGACTCCTTGACGCTGCCCACGTTGTTCTTGCTGAGTTTCTCAAAAAGGTGGACGTTCTTTCTTCCTGCGGCCACAAGCCCCGTCTCACCAGCAAAACTGATGTACGGGCAGATTTCGTTTTCGAACAGCTTTGACACGAGAGTCTGTCCCGTGGCGGCGTCGTAGGCCACAACCCTTGTCGCAGCATCCTCGCCCGTGTCCGAAATCTTCATTTCCACCACGGCAATGCTCTTTCCCGAAGGTGAAACCGCCGCAGAGATCAGATAATTCTCCCTGAATTTCTTCTCAAGGAGAGTCTCCTCAGCTGTCTTCGAATTTTTTGTGCTGAACAGAACTATTCTTGACAGGCAGTCCTCCGGTTCCGTGCACACAAGGCACCTTGAGGCGTTCTCGCCAAATACCGCAAAGCTGATGGGTTCAAGACCCGTTCTCTCCCAAAGAAGACCGCTTTCGTTGAAGCACCTGATTTCGTTGCCCCCTACGGCATATACGGCAACACCGCCGCCGTAAGAAACAAGATTGTAATCACCGCTGCCAAGCTCCTCGGTCCACAGCGTCACACCGCTTCCGTCCGCGCAGGTCAGGACCCCGTCCCTGAAAATGAACATCTCGTCCTCCGTGCACACGACCTCGCATCCCTCCGCATTCTCAAGCTGAAAAACGGAGCAGTAATATTTGTCTGCGCCGCGGGAGCTCGATGACATTCTTTTGATTGCCTTGACGAGTGTGACAGTGAGTGCGGCGATACCTGCGACAATAACAAAGGCGACCAACACGATGACGGTGCGAAGAAACATTTTCTTCCGTCTGGCCGCCTTCAGCCTGCGCTGCCTTTCTGTATTCGTAACTATTCTGCGGGTTTCGGTTCCGCGCTGTCCGCCGTCTGTCACTTCATTTTTTCCTTTCGCGGAAAATGCCATTTTATTTTAGCACCGGAAAACTTGAAATACAATAGACGCGCGCGCACATATATAAGCGCCAAAAGCATAAACGGGCATTTAAAATGCCCGCAAATTTACAAAAATATGGATTGTGAGCCTTGTTTTTCAGGGCCCGGCCTTTTTTCTCCCGGAACTCTTCTTTACCACAAGGTTCCCCAAAAGTCCCAGCGCGTAGGAGATGGCCGCCGTGAAGGCGATCATAATGACTGCCGACAGGGGGAAGGAGCCGTTTCTGTTGAAGGCGTAAAAATCCGGCCACCGTTTGAGGATGACTGCCATTGCGCAGTAAACACCGCCGTACAAAACCATAGGCACCGTCCCGAGTATCATAAACCGGCGCTTTACCCTCACACCGCCAATGCTTTCAAGCACCGAATACGCCAATATTTCGATGAGAGGCGTTGTCAGATGGAGAGGAAGGTTGATGCCCTTGAAAAGCGGTGGGAAGCTGTACACAAAAGGCCCCAGAAACAGTACCACCGTCAGCATTGTCAATGTGACCGAAGCCGCCGCCGCAAGGCTCAGGATGCGGACCCAGACGGGCGGCTCGGATGAGCCGCCCAGCTGTTTTGCGGCATAAACCATAAGAATCAGCGACGAAAGCGCCGCCAATACATTTGAGTCCACAGTAAAATACCTGAAGGCGGCGGCGCCTGTGACCGACATATTTCCTTCGCCCCGGGCATTAAAAAAGCTCTGCACCGAATAAGCCGTCACAACGACGACCGACAGATGCAGAACTATCAATGCGATGAGCCTCGCCTTTTTTTGGTTGAGGGTCTCTTTCATTGGCGTGTTAAATAAGCGTATTGGTTATTTATCGGTGATGATTTTTTTCAGTTCTTCCATGAACGTATCCACGTCCTTGAACTCCCGGTAAACCGAAGCGAACCTTACATAGGCCACCTTGTCTACGGCCTTGAGCTTTTCCATGATCATCTCGCCAATGGTTTCCGACGGAATCTCCTTCTGCATGGACGATACCAGGTTCTGCTCGATGCTCTTGACCATGGAATCGATCTGGTCGCTGGTGACCATGCGCTTCTCGCAGGCCTTCATGATGCCCAGCCTGATTTTTTGTCTGTCAAAAAGTTCCCGGGTGCCGTCCTTTTTGATGACCATGAGTTCGATGTTCTCAACGGTTTCAAATGTGGTGTAGCGTTCGCCGCAGGAGGAGCAAAGGCGCCGTCTTCTTATATAGGAGCCGTCCTCGGAGCTTCTGGAGTCCACCACTTTATCGTCAATATTTCCGCAATACGGGCACTTCATGCTAAGATTCCTTTCCTGAAAAATCGCCAAGCAGCTTGGTTGAATTACAAGCAGGCAATAAGCCGGGTTCTGTCTTTATGGACGGTCATCTATCTAGCCCCGGCATTACTGCCGGGATCACAGCCACCTCAGGCCGGCCGGGCAAGCCATATGGCCCATAACGGTGTTGCTCCGGGTGGGGTTTACACGGCCAATACGTTACCGCATTGCCGGTGAGCTCTTACCTCGCCTTTTCATCCTTACCCGAAAAACGGGCGGTTGTTTTCTGTTGCACTTTCCTGGAAGTCGCCTTCACCGGGTATTACCCGGCACCCTTGCCCTGCGGAGCCCGGACTTTCCTCAGACGGGTCCTTTCGTTGCCGCCCGCGACCGTCAAGCCTGCTTGTACGCTTAATTATACCAAATGCGCCGTATTCTTGCAATCTTACCGCGAAAAACGGTCTTCAAGGTCCTCCGGGGTGGTGATTTTGACGTTGGCGGCACTCCCTTTGACGATAGCAACTTTCAGCCTTCTTTTCAGGACAAGGGTGGCA
>CACZNV010000129.1 GCA_902782645.1 uncultured Ruminococcus sp.
GGCCTGTCCCGGAAACTCGGAGAGAGTGTTTTTTACGAAAACCAATTCAGCCGCCAATGTAACCGCCGGCCCGTCAGTCTCAAGCACCAGCTTTACGGGGTCAAAATCAAGACCGTTTCTTGAAAAACATATGCCCCTGTCGCCCTTCGCAAAGGACAGGCCGCAGGCGCTGGCAAAGCTCTCCCCCTTTTCGCCGAAATACACCGCCCTCACCGTTGCATCCTCTTCAGATGAAGCGCCAAACAGTCTGAAACCGGTGCTCTTTTTAATAAGCTCAAGGATATCCCCTGTGACACTTATGACCGCAGGCTTTTCCTTCGAAAAAGTGAAGACCCCAAGGTCCCCCGCCCTGTCGACCCGGAAAAGGTCCGGGATGTAGTTATGCGAACAGATGCCGCGCATTGACTTTGAATAAGGCGCGTAGTTTTCGCTGTAGGTAAAGTCTGTCTGGGGTCTTCTGTCGTATGTATATTTGTTTTTTACCAGGTATCTAGCCATCCTATTGCGCTCCCGATTATAAATATATTGTCTGCCCTGTGTTTAAGGCTTTTATTCAAATTTGATGTGTTTAGTATTTTACGTCCGTGAGAAAAAGTCCCTCCGGAGGCGCCGTGAACCCGGCAAGCTTTCTGTCCCCCGTTTCCAGCACTTTTTTCACCGTCTCAGGGGGCAGCGAACCGCTTCCTATCTCAAGGAGCGTGCCGGCAATGATTCTCACCTCGTTGTACAAAAATCCGTCGCCGGAAAGGGTTATTTTAACTCTTTTGGCGCCGCCGCGGTTCCCGGGGGTGAGCTCCGCGAAGGTCACATTGGCGGCAGTTATTGTTCGCACCGTGCTTTTCTTTTTAGGTGCGGCGGTGCAAAAGCCTTTAAAATCATGGCGCCCGACAAGGTCGCTGCAGGCCCTTGCCATCTTCCCCTCATCCAGGTCTTTTCCGTAGCAATAAACGTATTTTCTTTCAAAAACAGGCGCCTTGGCGGCAGTCAGGGCGTTGTACTCATAGGTTTTTTCCTTCGCCGAGAGCCTCGCGTGGAACCTCTCCGGCACCTCCGCCACACCGTCAACGCATATCGCAGCGGGAAGGTATTTGTTGAAATAATCCTTTATGAAGTCCGCATCCTTATCGCCAATGATCTTCACGCTTGCAACCTGCTTCCTTGCGTGAACTCCCGCATCGGTCCTTCCGGCGCCGTCAACGGCCGTCTCGAATCCGTTGAGAAGGGACGCAACATGCTCAAGTTTACCCTGGATCGTGTCGTCTCCGGGGCCCTTCTGCTTCTGCCAGCCCTTGAAATCAGTCCCGTCGTAGGATATGGTCAGCATATAATTTTTCAACCCGCCAATGTTTCCCATAGTGCCGTTTTCCTAAAAAGCCCCTTCCCGCTTTTTGCGAGACAAACTGTCCGCGCGGGATGGGGCCTGTGTAACTTTTAATCAGTCATTAAAAATCATGATCGGATCGTTCCTCTCAGATTTCCTCTTCTTTAACTGCATCTTCCTCTTTTTTCTCAGCTTCAACTTTAACTTCATCGCCGGAGTTTGACTTTCTGCCCTTCTTGAGGATGAGGTTTACGAAGATACCGAGGATCAGAGCGGCTGCAACTGTTGTGATGGTAACCTTACCGAATGTGAAGGAGAGGCCGCCGACGCCGCAGATGAGTATAACGGAAACCGTGAAGAGATTTGCGTTGTCGTTGAGGTCCGCTTTCTGGATCATCTTCAATCCGGAGACTGCGATGAATCCGTAGAGAGTGATGCAGACGCCGCCCATCACGCAGCTGGGGATGGACTGCAGGAATGCCATAATCGGCGAAATGAATGAAACAACGATTGCGAAGATTGCCGCAAAGAGAATCGTGATGACGGAAGCGTTTCCGGTGATGGCTACACAGCCGATGGACTCACCGTAGGTTGTGTTGGGGCAGCCGCCGAAGATTGCGCCTGCAAATGATCCTACGCCGTCGCCAAGGAGCGTCCTTGAAAGTCCGGGATCCTTGAGAAGATCTTTCTCAATGATGGAAGAAAGGTTCTTGTGGTCTGCGATGTGCTCAGCGAAAACAACGAATGCAACAGGGATAAATGCAACGGCGATGGTAGCGATGTAGCTGCCGTTGATTGCCTTGAAGCCCTCAAGCGCTTTTACAAATGTGAAGTCAGGGAGCTGTACGAAAGAGGATGTCTGTACGCCCTTGGCGAAAAGATTTGTGAAAGCAGAGAAGTCAACGATTTTAAGCGCGGGTGTGTTCGTAAGCATACCGATAATCGTGAAGTAGCAGCCGGTGGCATAGCCGGCAAGGATACCGATGATGAACGGAATGAGCTTACCCATTTTCTTGCCGTATGTGGAGCATACAACAACAACAATCATTGTGACAAAAGCGCAGATGAATGCGATGTGAGGATTTGCAACAGCGTTTCCTGCAGCGTCCTTAACACCGCCCGTAACAGCGTCGCCGACAGCGTTTCCCGCCAAGGAAAGACCGATGATTGCAACCGTAGGACCGATAACAACTGCCGGCATAATCTTGTTGATCCAGTTGACGCCCGCAGCTTTTACAACGATTGAGAGAATCACATAGACAAGGCCTGCAAAAGCCGCACCGAGTATGAGGCCCAGATATCCGAGGCTCATAGCAACGCCGCCGCCGAATGCCGCGAACATCGATCCTAAGAAAGCGAACGAAGATCCGAGGAAAACAGGGCTCTTAAACTTTGTGAAAAGTAAATATACAATGGTGCCTACGCCTGCGCCGAACATAGCTGCAGAAGCAGACATTTCACTTCCGGTAGCGCCGTTGACAATTCCCGGAACAGCTATTGTAGCTGCCATGATTGCCAGAAGCTGCTGGAAGGCGAAGATGATTATCTGTCCGGCCTTTGGCTTGTCCTGGACATTGTAAATCAATTTCATAGAAACCTCCATATCTTGCACGCACGGGTACAAATTAATATTTATCTTCGAGCAGCATTATTCATGCCGCGTAAAGATCGATTTTATGCTCTCCGCCAATGAGAGTCTTCCGGAAGCCCTCAGCCGTACAGCTCCACGGCGATTCTGTCGTCATAGGGAGGTATTTTGACCTCTATGTGCTCCGATTTTGATGTGGGCACATTTTTCCCTATAAAATCGCCTCTTATGGGGAGCTCTCTGTGGCCCCTGTCTATCAGCTCCACAAGCTGTATTCTCGCGGGTCTTCCCTGCTGCATAACGGCTTCCATAGCGGCCCTTGCGGTCCTCCCCGTAAAAAGAACGTCGTCCACAAGGACGACAATCTTCCCGTTAATATCAAAATTGAGGGCAGTGCCCCCAACGCAAGGATTCTCGTTGATCCTCGAAAGATCGTCACGGTAAAAAGTGACGTCGACAGCACCGCACAAAGGCTTCGTGCCGGTTATTGACGAGATATTATCCGCTATCATTTCGGCCAGCGGGACACCCCTTCTTTTGACGCCTACAAGACAGAGGTTTTCGCAACTTCTGTTCTTCTCGATGATCTCATGCGCAATGCGCGTAAGAGCCAGCTTCACAGCCGTTTCATTCATCAACGTTGCCTTGTAGCTACTCAAAGAGCGGGTCTCCTCCCTCCGTTCCGAAGTTGAGAATATTGTAGCAAATGAAAAATTATAAGTAAAGCATTTTTATGGATTTTTACTCTCTTCGTCAAACATTTTTCTTCTCTTTACAGGGCAGATCTTTCCGGTTATTCCGCTCTCTTCCCGGCACCCTTTTTTCTGTCCTTCTTTATGATTATTATAGCTATCGGAACAGTCACAGCCGCAGCAAACAGGGGCACCGCAACCGGTATAAAATACAGTTTTGAGGAGCCCGGCTTTGCAAAAGCCTCCGGGAAATGTGTTTTAAAGTTGCTGACCTTGATACCAAAATACTTTTCAATATCTGGCGTGCCCGCCGATGCACAGTAAAACTCATAACCAACATCTTCGTTTTGGTTTAAATCAGATTCTCCCGACTGTTCGGCTTCATCGGGGTTTATGCTTTCCAGGTAGTCTTTTAATTCTTCGGCCGCGCTTTCAAGTTCTTCTCCGGCGTAAATAATTCTGCGTCCGTGAGTTATGTCTATCTCCCCGACCCACGAGTAGAAAAGATAGAAGAACTCGCCAATGCTAAAGAGAAAACGATAACCGCCATGTAAAAAACGGATAAACGTAAATACTTTTTCATAATGCCTCCTAAAAACCATTATGCCTGCCGTTAAAGCTACATCTGTTCAAAAAACAAATTAGTTCTTAAGTTCACTCTTACAGCCAAATTCTAATCACAATATATTAAAAAAGATTGAAAGACGCTTTTCACTTTTTTATACTGTGAAAAAAGTATTGTTTATGATATATTGTCAGTGTAATTAAATGATGCGCGGTCCGTTTCCCGGAAACGGCCGATTTAAATAGGGGACGGTATGTTTCACATGGGTATCGTAAGCGGGTTGAAAAGCGAAATGGAGTCAAAGCCGGAGGGTGTTTTCTTTCCGGATCTTTTGAGGTGCCGCGGCTATGAGGCCTCCGGCGAAACCGCCAATGTCAACGCCCGTGCCGACGGTATTGCGGCGATTTTTGAGCTCTCCGAGCCCCACATCTACAAGAACGATCTCATTGCCGGCAGCATCAGAGACGCCTTCTTTAATGTAACTGCTGCAGACGAAGACGCCGCCAGGGTCTGGAAGGCAAAATACCCGGAGAGATCCTTCCCCACAAACTTCGACCACTATGCGCCGGATTACCGGGCCGCAGTAAACGAAGGCATTCCGGGTCTCATTGCCCGCATTGAGGAGTCACTTGATAAGCCAAAACGGAGCCCTCTCTCCGTGAGCCTGCTTCTGGCCATGAAAAGAACCCTCACGGCTCTTATGAACCGCCTTGAAAACTATGCGAAGAAGGCAAGGGCTCTCATGGGCACCGAAGGGTACAACGACGACAGACTCAGTTTTATTGCCTATAACTGCGACGCCCTTGCAAAAGGCGCCCCGGAGTCCTTTGCCCAGGGGCTGCAGCTTGTGTTTATGATTCACAACTGCTTCGTGCTTGAGGGCAGGTATGCCATGGCCCTCGGAAGAATCGATCAGTATCTCTACCCTCTTTACAAAAAAGACACCGGTTCCGGTCTCTTTACGGACGCTTTCTGCGAGGAACTTCTCGCCAATGCGTTTCTCAAAATCTGCGAGTTCAGATACAGGGGCTGCGACGATGTGGTCAATATTGCCATTGGCGGTGTGGATGAAAACGGTAAAAGCGCCGTCAACGAGCTCTCATACTGCGTGCTGCACGCTGTCAGGGATGTGAACCTCCCCGGTCCGAACCTGTCCGCCCGCATTTTGCCGGACTGCCCCGACGTTTTTCTTGATGAGTGTCTGAAGGTCATAGGGACCGGTCTGGGCTACCCCGCTTTGATGAACGACGAGGTGAACATCGCCGCCCTTCTGAGAAAAGGCTACGACATAAAGGATGTCAGAGATTACTGCATGGTGGGGTGCATCGAGAATTTCATTGCCGGAAAGCAGCCGCCCTGGTCCGACGGTCGCTTCGATCCGATAAAGTATCTTGAGGCGCTGCTGCGGGACACTCCGCCTGACGAACTTGACGCCATAGGTTCCATGGACGACCTCATGGAGATATACGAGGAGAAGCTTGAGCTGGGCACCGCGGAATACATCGGCAATATGAGGCATTCAGCTTTCGTCAAAGACCCCGAAAACATGATGTCGCCCTTCTTGTCCTGCTTCTGCGAGGACTGCATAGGAAGAGGCCTTGACATTAACATGGGCGGCGCAAAATATCCATCGGCCCACGGCGCGGCACTCATGGGCATCGGAACCGTCAGCGATTCCTTGGCGGCAATCGAAAAGCTGGTCTTTGCGGACAAAAAAGTGAAGCTTTCGGAACTCGCCAATGCCCTCCGCAGCAACTTCGACGGTTATGAAGACTTAAGGGAGCTCTGCCTTGGGGCGCCGAAATACGGCAACAACGACAACTTTGTCGACAAATACGCGGTTTGGTACACAAGCACCCTCTCCGACATGTTTGACTCCTACAGGACCCTTGACGGCGGCCCAGTCTACACCATAATGGCTTCAAACATTTCAAACATCGCTGCGGGGAAAGAGCTTGGCGCCACCCCGGACGGAAGACTTGCCGGAAGGCCCCTCTCAGACGCAGCCTCCCCAACTTACGGCTGCGACACAAGAGGCGTCACATCCACGCTTCTTTCAGCCTCCAAACCGGATTACACCCGCTGCGCCTGCGGCACCGTCCTGAACCAGAAGTTTTCTCCCTCAGTTTTCAAAGACGGCAAGCGGGAGAAGCTGGCAAGCCTCATCCGTGTATATTTTTCCAGAGGCGGTCAGGAGATACAGATCAATTCCACCTCCCGCGAGGTTCTGAAGGACGCCCGAATTCACCCGGAGAACTATCAGTCCCTGGTGGTTAGGGTTTCGGGGTTCTCCGCCCTTTACGTCACCCTTTCCGACGACGTGCAGGAGGATATCCTTGCCCGCACCCAGCACGAAGACATATAACCGGTATTGTTATTCTTAAGCGATGAGCATTCTAAACGTCAGCCACATACAGCGCTTTTCCACCGGCGACGGTCCGGGCATAAGGACAACTGTGTTCCTGAAGGGCTGCAACCTGCATTGCCCCTGGTGTCACAACCCGGAGAATATAAGGGCGGACCGCGAGGAGCTTTTTTACGAAAAAACAGGAAAAAGAATCCCCTACGGCACCATGCTGGCGCCGGCCTCCGCCGCGGCGGATGTGCTTGAAGACAAGGAATTTTACATAAGGAGCGGCGGAGGCGTCACCGTCAGCGGCGGCGAGCCCATGCTCCAGAGCGAAGGGGTTGCGGAGCTCGCCGCCATACTGCGCGAAAACGGCGTCAATGTGCTTATTGACACCGCAGGCTGCGTGCCCTGGAGCAGCTTTGAAGCGGTTCTGCCCTTCGTAAGCGACTTCTACTTTGACGTCAAGGCGGGCAGCCCTGCAAAGTACCGGGAGCTCATTGGCGGCGAGATGGCTCTTATAGAGAACAACCTGAGAAAGCTGGTTTTGGTTGGCGCCAATGTGACCGCCAGGATTCCCCTGATTCCGGGCGTCAACGACTCTGAGACGGAGCTGCGGCAGATAGGTGCTGTCATTTCAAGCGCCGGCGTGAGGCACGCAGATATTCTGCCTTTCCACAGGCTCGGGAGTGCAAAATACGAGGCCATGGGGCTTGATTACGGGTTTAAGAACACATTGCCCCCTTCAAGGGATGAAATTTTAAAGGCTGCCGGCATTCTCGGCGCATATACCGATGTGGGCATTGAATAGTCTATAAAAAGGAGTTTACTTACAATGAAAGCAAAAGCAGCCGTTTTTCTTGGCGCCAATAAACCGTTTGATGTCAGAGAATTTGAGGTTACCGGGACTCCGAAGGGCTACGGGCGGAGCGAGCTCATTGCCAGCGGCATCTGCGGCACCGACATACACATCTTCAAAGGAAAACTGGATATGCCCTTCCCTTCCATAATCGGGCACGAATTTGTGGGAAGGCTTGTCGACTGCGACCCTGAGGAGGCGGCGAAAAACGGTCTTGCCATTGGCGATAATGTTATTGCGGACATTGCCGTGCCCTGCGGAAAATGTCTTCTCTGCCGGACCGGCGACGACGCCAATTGCGTGAACATGCAGGTCACAAACGGTGAGAGCATCGAAAAGCCGCCCTATCTCTACGGAGGCTATGCCGAGGTCAATTACACGCCCCTTTCAAACCTGATTAAGATTCCGGAGGGTGTGAACCCAAGAGCCGCGGCAATCTTTGGCTGCCCCGGGCCCACGGTAATTCACTCTGCAAGGCTGGCGGGACGGGCAGGCTTTGAAATCGGCAAAGACACGGTTGCTGTCGTCCAGGGGCTCGGCCCGGTTGGATGCTTCGCGGTGGCCTATCTTAAAGCCCTTGGCGTCAAAAAACTTTTTGCGATAGGAGCCAGGGAAAACCCCGCACGGGCAAAGCTTCTCAAGAAGCTGGGCGCCGACGAGGTGCTGAGCATCGAAAAGGACGGCGAAGAAAACATAACCGCAAAACTGCTTAAGGAAAACGGCGGCCTTGGCGTTGACCTCTGTCTTGAGGCATCCGGCGCCCCCTCCGCCATAACTCTGGGCATGAACGTGCTGAGAAACCGGGGCGTTTACCTCATCCCCGGTCAGTACAGCAACAGCGGAAGCATTTCAATTCCGCCGGAGATCATCACTTTCAAAGCCCTCAGGTTCATAGGCTCCTCCCAGTACTCTATCATCGACGTGCGGGACTACCTTGAGTTCATGCGCACCCGCAAGGATCTTGAGGAGACAATCCTTTCCCTTGGAACTTTTTACACCGTTTCTGACGTCAATAAAGCCTTTTCCGACGCCATGGCCGGCAAAAACGTCAAGACGCTTCTTGTCAAATGACCCATTTGACCAAACACGCCAATTAAACTAAAACGCTCCCCGGGAGGGGCTTGACATGGTCAGACTGATGAAAAAAATGATACCGCTTCTTGTGACCGCAATCATAGTGCTGTCAGTGTTGCTGGTCTTCGGCCTTGCCGGCAAAGGCGGCCGCAATGAAGCCCAAAAGCCCTCTGCGACGGAAGGCGCGGCCGCGCTGAACACCGCCTCTCCATCGCCGGCAACAACAAACAGCCCTGCCCCCGATATCACGGAAGAGCCCTCTGTCACCCCTGAACCCACACCGACGCCGGAACCTACGCCCACGCCGGAGCCCACTTTTTCCGCGGTTTTAG
Organism: uncultured Ruminococcus sp.; assembly: GCA_902782645.1. Lineage (GTDB taxonomy): Bacteria > Bacillota > Clostridia > UBA1212 > UBA1212 > UBA1212. The sequence continues at coordinate 8,779 of CACZNV010000129.1, forward strand.
AGCCAAAGGTTGAGGGCGACGGCGCTGAGCTTGTCACAGTCATAGTTACCGAAAATCTCATTGAAGCTAAATACGCATACGACGCATCTGAGGAGAAGCTTTCAAAGCTTGAGCTGTCCCTTGAAGGTGAAGGCATTGGCGGTTCCTCCTATCAAAACAAGGGTTTTGAGCCCTGGGTGACCTACCCCGTCACGGTCACGGACGAAAACGGGCTCACCAAAGATTACACGTTCAGGCTCGTTCCGGACGGCAAGAACATACCTGTTGTTTCGATTTACACCGACGCGCCCGTGAAAAACAGGGTCGACTACGTCGGGGGCAGGATTTATATTGACGGCGGCGACACATTGGCGTATTCCGGTAAGAACATAGACGGCGCAAGCCTCAAAATCCGGGGCCGCGGCAACGCCTCCTGGGACCAGACGGACAAAAAGTCCTACAGAATAAAGCTTGACGAGAAGGCCTCTGTGCTGGGGCTTAAGAAAGACAGGGACTGGGTGCTGGTTTCCAACCATTTCGACAAGTCCCTTCTCCGCAACGTCGTAGCGCACTCGATGGCGCAGCAGATGGATTACCTCTACTACACGCCGACGCACATTCTTGTCGATTTCTTCCTCAACGGCCAGTACATGGGGGTCTACGCCATTGCCGACAAGATTGAAGAAGCCAAGAGCAAGGTGAACATCTACAACGGGACAAATCCGGAGGAGCCCGGGTTCTTAATTGAGATTGGCTGGGACTACTCTCAGCCCTACGTGAGGGACCGGGACTATTTCGACACGGATATTATCATCCGACTCTTCGTAAAGGAGCCTGAAATTACATCCGCCAATAACGCGGACATGATGTACATCAAAAACTACATAAAAAAGGCCGAGCAGGCCATGGTGGCTGGCTCCGGCTATGAGGAGTACATTGACGTTGACAATTTCGTCGACTGGTTCATCATCGCGGAACTCACCAACAACACCGAAATGGCCTTCTACCGCAGCTGCTACTTCTACAAACCCGAAGGCGGCAAGCTCACCCTCGGTCCCGTCTGGGACTTTGACATGGCTTTCGGAAACCACGAAGGCGACATTAAGGGCTACAACGGCTGGGCCACCGCAGAGGCCTCCTACCACTACGTCAACGACACCTGGATGACCTACCTTGTGAAAGACCCCGCCTTCATGGAAAAGGTCAAGGCCCGCTGGCAGGAGGTCCGTGACAGGCTCCTGGAAACCGCCAATGCAACCATCGACACTCAATACGCCCTCGTAAAGGACTCAGCTGAACTCAACTTCAAAAAATGGGATATTTTAGGCAAAAAAATAGGCATCGGCACCGTTGATTACAAGGTGTATAACACGTACGAAAAGCAGGTCGAATACGTCCGCCAGTTCATAATAAACCGAGCCGCCTGGATTGATCAGCGGCTCGGCAATTAAGCTATTTCGTTTTAATCTTTTTTATTATTGTTATCGCTGCGGGAACAAGCCCCACCGCGATTATCACTATCGCAACGAATATCATGAGGACGCCGATGAACTTCCTTGTCGTATCGGAGGGGCCGCTCTCCTGAGCAGGCTCTTTTGTTGCCTTGGCGTTTTCTTCTTCCTCGCGCTTTCTGCGCTCTTCTTCGAGTCGCTTTTGCTCCTCTTCTTCAAGCCTCTTGCGTTCCTCTTCCTCCAGTCTCTTTCGCTCTTCTTCCTCGGCCTTTTTTCTCTTCTCTTCCTCTTTTCTCAGTCTCTCCTCTTCCTCAAGTCTGAGCCGTTCCTCTTCCTCACGCTTTTTCCTTTCCTCTTCCTCAAGTCTCTGACGCTCCTCTTCCTCGGCAATGCGTTTCTGTTCCTCATAGGAGACGATGTTTTCCATCATATCGTTTTTGCCGGCAGTGTCATTTCCCACCAGAGTCCTGTAAAGGCCGAAATCAGCGCAGCTGTATTTGTATTCGTCGTCAACATAAAACCAGGTCCACTGCTGGGAGACGTGTTTTTTATACGCATCCTTTTCAACATCGAGAGGCGTTCTGCCCGAGAGCTCGTCCATGGTTTCCCGGAGGTTAAGTCTTAGCTTGTTTTCGCCGTAGAGGTGAAGATATGTCTTCGGCACGTTGTATGTGCCGTAAAGCTCTGCGGATTCAGGTCTGAATGAGGCATCTGCGGTTTTTTCCACAGCCTCTCTGAGGGCAGCGCACAGTATCATATGGCCCCCGTGGCCGTACTCGCCGTTGATGTCATGGGTCACGATGACCTGGGGCTTAAATCTTCTTATGTTTTTGGTTACGGCGGTGACAATGGAGTCAATGTCGTAGGTCTTTTTGGCCTCCTCCAGGGATTCCGAATAGTAATCGCCAAACTCCATGTTGACGGGGTAGTTTCTGAGACCCATTGCCCATAAGCCGTCAAGCTTTTCGTGCTCACGCACCTTGGCGGCATCCCAGTAGTTGCACATGTAAACCACCTGAACCTTGTAGCCCAGGGCGTTGTAAAGCGTTGCGGCTCCGCCAAAGAAAAGCACCTCGTCGTCCGCGTGGGTGGAAAATACCAGCATATCGGCCTTCTCAAGGGGCTTCTCCCAGACTTCCACGTCATCGGGCAGTTCACCCTCGGAATAGGCATAAATCTCGCTTATTTTCGTCCAGCCGGAAATGGTCAGCGTGCACTCTGTTGCTCCGCCCACCTCCACATAGTCGTGTATGAAGCCTTCGCTGCCGCACTCGATCTCATCCCCGTTGAAAGCCAGCTTCCAGGGCCTCACAGGGGCGTCCCAAATCACATAGATGCCTGCCATCGGTGTTTCGGATTTCACGGTGACCTTGTCGTTTGAGACATAGGCAACGGAGGTCTTGTAGTCTTTGTCCCGGAGATCGGCCTGGTTCTTGCCGTCCTTGGTGACGGTTATTGAAAGCGAAGAAGCTTTTCTCACCACTGTCAGCGACGAGGAGACATCGCCAATATAACGCCCGTTCCTGTCAAAGTCCTCTTCGCCGTTGTATATGCAGGCGGTGACTCGGATTGGCGTGTTTATGAGGTCAACCTTTTTGCCTGCGGTGAACTTTACCGATGAGAGTGTAAGGTCGCCTGTGTCGTCGGGGGTGAGGTGGGAATACCAGGTGTTTTTGGGGACTCTGATATCGTCGTAGATGTAGTTTTCAAGATAATCGCTGTAGAGGAGCTCGTCGCCGGGCTTCATTATCATCACGTCAAAGCTCTTGCCGTCAAAGGTTCCGAACTCGATGCGGTAGCAAATCTTTGACGACTCCCAGCCCTCGTAGCTTTTCCAGAATTCGTTGAAGACATCCTGGTGGTGCCTGCCGTTAATGGCGACCTCCCCCATGTCGGTGGCAAGGGGGTAAACCGTGGTTATGTCCTTGCCGGCTTTCCACTCGGAGGTATAGACGTCGCCGTCCCGGACGAACACGTCCCTGTTGCGGTCCTGCCTGTAGAGCGTGACCCGGTTTACTCCGGGATCTGTCGCATTGGCGGCAAGACCCGTAAAGACCAGCGCCGCAATCGCCAGCGCCGCCAAAAGAACCACGATACCGGTTATCTTCTTCATTCTGATTTTCTCCTGCGTATTATGCCCGAAACAAGGCAGATTATTAAGCTGATTATTGCTGCGACGCCGAAAAACACTGCCGGGAAGTAAAGATAGTACATTGCCGAGGAAACCGTTCCGTAGACTCTGACGATGCCTATAAAAGCGTTTCTCGCCATCTCCGACGCAGCCATGAGGCGAATAAAAGTTATCGCCAAGAGATAAGGTTCAAAGTTATATTTGACCTTTTTCATGATTAAAAACAGACAGAACATGCCAAACGGTATCAGTGAAAGCAGCCTGATCCGCCAGGAGTAAATGCCGTGGCCGAAAATCTCGTAAATTACCGTAAAAATAACGCAGACGACGGTTGTTATGAGATATCCGATTATTCCTCTATTCAGGTATGTAGACAATGTCGCTCACGTACCTTTCCGTTATTCTCCCGCTGTTGACGGGTTTGTTCACAATCCTGCCGTTGAAATACATTGTGGAGGAGCCGCCGCCGTCAAGGTTATATGCCTGAACAGCGCCAAGGGATTTCAAAAACTGCGCCATATTGTAAAGGGACAGTCCCTCGCTGGTGGATATACGTCCGTCGCTCACCACAAACAGATAGTGATTCGGCTCAATCTCCGCGATAGCAGTTCTCGGATTGCTTGCCATGTGGTTCAGCACGTCGTCTTTTTCGCCAACGCATATCTCGCCGTCGATAATGAGCCCCGGTCCGAAGGAGAAAACATGCCAGGGCGACCAGGTGACCACCTCGTCCATGCTGACCTTGTTTTCCTCAAAGATTTTAAAGGAACCGTCCTGCAGCACCGCCAGGTCCTGATAGTTTGTCCTCTCGTTTTTTGCGGACACCTTTTTGCGGTACACCAATGCGTTTCTCAGGACATAGCCGTTTTCCCGTTTTCCGTAAAAGTCGCCGTTGATGGCAAGTATCGCATGGTTGGCAGCAGCCTGCTGAGAAGTCATCTGTATTATGTTTTTGCCGTACTGACCCTTGGCGAGTGCCGTTTTGAGCATCAAGGGGTCTTTCACCCTGATATCGGCAACATAAATATCCGTGTTGTACTCGCGGTATTGCGTTATAACTATATCTGTCTCGCCGTTGTGGTATTCAGTGTCAGACAGATAAACGGTGGGCTCCGGGGTTATTTCCGGTGTGGGAGTATCGGTGGGAACCGGTGTCGGCGTGGGCGAAGGTGTAATAGTCGCCGTAGGAGCCGGAGTCCCGCTCAGCTCACCCGGATTTGTCCCTTCGGGAGTTCCCGAAGTGTCAGGGGTTTCCGAAGCATCGGGAAATGCCGTCTCCGCCGCGGGCGAAGGAGTCTCCGGGAGTTCCGGTGTTGACCCCTCGGGGGTTGCAGTGCGCACAAGAATCGGCACCGCCTCCGGCTCCACGTCGTAAACAACTTTCCTTAGGAAAAAATCGTAAAGACAGTACACAAAGACCAGCGCAATAATCACGCAGGACACGATATATATTATCGAATAGATCTTTGTTCTGTTTTTCATTTTAATCCGTTTCACCGGTTCCGGGTATAAACCGCCAATGCATCACAAACGTATGCACTTTATCTCTTAAACATGAATGCCCCTGCCGGTATTCCTGCGGAGTTGCAAAGGTTGAGCTGGTCTCCGAAGTAATACTCTGTCTTGACGTTGTAGGCAACACCGTATTTTTTGGACGAGAGGTTAATCACAACCGTGTCGTCTCCGGAGATATAACCTGTGACGCTTACACCGGCAAAGCCGTTTGACGAAACCACGTTAAAGCCTCTTACGGAGTTGCTTCCGTCAATAGTCTTAAGACCTGATCCCACGTTTTTGAACTTGACGTATGCGGTCAGACCGTCCTCCGAATATGTTATCGATTCAACAACCGGTCCGGAAGCGTTTTCCATGGCTATTCCGCCCTCGCCGTTGAAGGCGCAGGCGATCTTGGCGGCTCTCAGTGCCTGTTCGTATTTGCAGTTGGGGTGGAGACTGTTCCAGAATGTCTTGTCCGCCCAGGCGTCGCTTGACTGGATCTGGAACATATTCTCAGACATGGTGACCATATTGCCCATCATGCCGCGGATTCTTCCAACATCCATGTATGCCCATGAGCCCGAGTAGCCCTGAGGCGCTGTGTACATTGACGGGAACTCTACAAAGTATACAGGGAAGTTTTTGTTCACCGTATTGTGGGTTCCGCGCATGTACTCGATAAAGTCGCAGAATGTCTCTGCATAGCGGTTTGACTCTTTCAGGGCATAGTCGCTTTCGCCCTGGTACCAGATCACACCTGCGATGGGCATGTTCTGGAAAGGCGCCATGAACATGTTGTAAAGGAATCTGGCGTGGTCGGCGTTGACGCCTGTGGTCACATAGTAGCCCTTGGAGGCATCGTACGAGTCCGTGTTGTGCTTCTCGGCAACCTCGTTGCAGAGGAATGCGCCGAGAGGCTGGCCGTTGCCGTCAACCTCGATGAGGCCGATGGGAACGGTGCTGTCCGTCATTCTGCAGTAGTTTCTGGCGAAAAGGTAGCCTATCGCAGTGAAACTCGAAATATTGCCCTTGTTGCCCACCTTCCAGGAGTTGGTGCGGGTGATATCCTTGGCTTCAACATCGCCGCCCTTCTGAACGGTATTGTTCAGCTGCATCTGGGTGTTGTAGTTGATTCTGATCGGGTAGTCGTAATTGGCGTTTCTGCCGGCCTTTTCGTCATCGCCGGCGTCAACATACTGCCAATGGGAGTCCATGCCGTAGGCGCAGTTGGACTGTCCTGCAACAATATACACATCGCCAACGAGAACATTGGTGAGTTCGACGGTCTTGGACTTGCTGTACACTTTGAGGGTGTTGCCCTGGTTTGCGTTTGCAGGGAATGACTTGTCAAAAACAATCATCCACTCGCCGTCATTAATAGTGGTCTGAGCTTTCTCGCCAAGGAACTCCGCGTAAACAATACCGCCGTTCGAGGCGTCATCCGCAAATCCCCAAACCTTCACAGGCTCGTTTCGCTGGATGACCATGTTCTTGGAAAACACCTTTGCCACTGTAAAATTGACCGTGTCAGGCTCAACCGGAGGAGGAGTCGGAGTAGGTGTGGGAGTTGGAGTGGGTGTATGTGTAGGTGTAGGCGTCGGGGTTGGAGTCGGAGTCGGGGTTGCCGTGGGTGTAGGAGTAGGCGTAGGAGTAGGGGTGGGAGTCGGTGTCGAAGTCGGCTCCGGAGTATCAGTCGGCACCTCCGTAGGAGTAGCTGTGGGGTTGTCAGTCGGGCCCTCTGTAGGAGTGTTTTCCGGGGTGCCTTCAGGTGTTGCGGTCTGACCCTCTGTCGGAGTATTCTCCGGGGCATCCGTGGGCGTCACTGCCGGCACATCGGTGGGGTCTTCAATCTTATCTGTCGCTGTCGGAGCTTCGGTATTCGTTTCCGGAACGGAAGTCGGATTGGCCGGCTCGGGCGACGTGCAGGACACAAACAGTGCTGCAACAGATAAAACAACAAGCAGCACCAGCGCCGGTTTTATCAAGGAATTCATCTTTTTCATATTCTTTCCTCCATATACGAAAGTTTTCGAATTTCCGCACTATAATCATTTCGCGGCATTTGAAGGCATTTTACTATAAATTATTATTTTTTTCTACACCGACTGTGAACAAAAAAAAGCGGCTGTGGTCAATAAAACCCCGCCGCCGATGTTAAGCTCCGCAAATTTCAAAACGGAGTGTGTTTCTCATAAAGTCTGCTCTCCATGCCTTTTTCTTTTTATCAGGATTGCAGCCGCCAATGCAGCGGCCACCGTTATTGCAAAAATGCCTGAATCCGATGTCTTCGGATTGGCATGGGCTGAATAAACCGACTGGATTTTTTCGTAAAAGTCTCCTCCCGAAATGAGCCAGCGCCCGCCGCTCCTTGTGAATTCTATGGTCAAAGAACAGATTTCCTTGTCTCCGTAGCCGAAGGAATAAATGCAGGTTGCATTGGAGGCGTCGGCAGATGTCACAGTTAACCTGTTGGCGGCAAACCCCTGAACCGCTTGATAGATGCCGATTCCGCAGCCCTTTTCGGTCCTTTCAAGGAGCCCGTCGCTTCTCAGCTTTAACATGTCATTTTTGAACAGAACCTTATCGGCAATCCCGTCAGAGGCAAAGCCCTTCAAATACTGTCTCCAGGTTTCCGGTAGCGCCAGGGAACCTTCAAGAAGCTTGCTTCCGCCGCCAAGCTCATAATAAGCATCTGTCGCATGACCCATCAGACTCGTATAGTAATACCCCTCCATGATAACTGCCTTCACAGCCTCAAGAGCCGCTTCTTCGGAGAAGTCATCCGCCTTCATAAGCTCCGGATTTCCTGTCAGGAGGAGCTTATCTGCGTCATACGAAGATACTTTCCACGTTCCATTCTCATTCACAAGGGACAGACGAACAGTCAAATCAGGGATGAGATGAACTTCAATCACTGCATTTTCGGTACTTTTCTCAACGACAACTATATCAGCGGCACTGTCCCTCTTATATTCTCTGTAACCATTGCACAGGGTGTAGCCCCATTCTCTGAAGTACATTGCCCCGTCAATTTCTTTGAAATCTTCAAAAAAGGCCCCGTTTCTCGCCAATACATCACCCGCAAATCCTTCAGAAAGGGTGTCGTTGACAAGTTTTTTTATTCCCGCCTCGTCAAATCCGTCGATAATAGGCCTGTAAATATAGCTAAACAGAATACCGTTTCTCTCTTCCTTAACTTGTATTGACGAAAGTTCACCGCTTTCATAATCCCAGGGGTATCTTCCGGCACCCAGGATTGATCTCACAAGCAAAGCATTGTCAACCAATTTCTCCAGTTCATTCGCTGAAGGAAAAGCCTCTTCTGCATACGGGCAAATAACCGTAAACACGGTTAATATACACGCCAAAAATAATAATACGTTTTTTTTCATAACGATACCTCCAATTACAATTTGCCAAAGTCAAACTATATGTTCTGATTCGTGATTATTTTACCACATTTTTAGCTGCATGTGTCCAACAATCTGTGGGGTAAGTGTTGCATAAGTTCAAAATTTAACAGGCACTCCCTTTTCCAACGATTCATCTGCCCTGAAAACAAGCAGTTGACCGTTTACGGAATCGTCTATGGTCGTTGCCGATACGGAAAGCTCGCCGCCGTTAATCGTGCTCACAAAATCGCTCACAAGGCCCCGGTCGCCCCCAAAGTGGCCGCCCTCGTACCCGTCTTCGCCTGCAATTTCAATAACTCTGCTGTCAAACCAGGATGTGTTCCTGTCGTAGTGGCGTATAGTGAGTCGACCCTCGTCAGCTCTGCCGTCAATCTCTCCCAAGGTTCCCGCAACAAAAATGTCGCGGCCGTCCCGGAAGGAGGACAAAGTCACGCTGTGGGTCGCAAAGGAGCCGTTTTCGAACCTGACGTTTACCGTCTGGTGGTCGCATATGTCTCCGCCGCACTTGTATGCGCAAAGTCCGTGGGGATTGTAGGTTTTGAGAGACTCCAGTTTTTCTGCATCTGTGATTGTCCGGTAGTCCTTGCCGGTGCACTGCCATGGGTACCAGGGCAGCAAGCAGTTGTCAAGATAAAGAGGTCCCGCATCAAAAATGCATCTGTCCCGAACCTCCTTCGGACAGTCCACAAGGCACCTTGTTCCGGCCCCATCCGGCGCGTTTTCGGGTGTGAGGAAATTTCTGCCGCCGTAGCTCATGACCTCGCATGGCCTTGTGCTGTTGTTCAGCCAGCAGAGAAGGTCCATGTCGTGGGAACACTTGGCGAGAAGCAGCGACGAGCCGCACTCCTTTTTGCTCTTCCACTTGCCCCGGACAAAGCTTGCCGATGTGAGGAACACGCCAACGTGCTCATAAGTGCTGATATTGACGATTTTCCCTATTTCTCCGGAGAGAATAATCTCCTTGATTTTTCTGTAGAAAGGCGAATAGCGGAGCACATGGCACACAAAAAGCCTGCAGTTGTGCTTCTTGGCGGTTTCCGCAAGGGTCAGAAGGTCCTTTTCGTTGTTGCACACAGGCTTCTCAAGAAGAACGTCGTAGCCCTGCTCGAGGAAAGGCATTGTGGTCTCAACATGCAGCCGGTCCATGGTGCCGTTAATAATGCAGTCGCAGAATCTGCCCCGGGCAAGGGCCCCTTCGATAGAAGTAAAGCAGTTTTCCCTTGGCACGCCAAACTCCCGCACCATCATATCAAGCTTGTTTATGTCGGGATCCACGCAGGCGTCTATCTTCATGACGCCAAGCTTATTCACTCCCTCATCGGCATACACGTTCGCCCTGTCGCCGCAGCCGATTATCATCACCGAAATCTTTTTCATCAATTCACCGCCAATATCTTTTCCATCCATATCATGTTATAGAAGCGCCCGAATTTAATGCCGCATCTGTGAAACTCTCCCACCTTGGCGAAGCCTTCCTTTTCGTGAAAAAGCTCGCTCGACCTGTCAAGATACTCGTCAGGCACCACGGGATCGGCAATACACGCATACATATTGAGCATTCCCCGCTTCAAAAGCTCCTTCTCAAGCTCCGAATAGAGCATCCTTCCGTATCCGCGGCCTCTTGAATCCTTGTCAACATATATGCTAACCTCGCAGGACCTGTCGTAGGCTGCTCTCGCCTTGAAAACCCCGGCGTAGCAGTATCCCTCAATGACGCCGTCCTCCTCAAGCACAAGATAAGGGTATTTCTCAAGTGTCTTTTCGATGCGTCCCCTGAACTCATCTTCTCCCGGCACCTCGTACTCAAAAGAGATTGCGGTGTTTCTCACATAGTAGCTGTATATTTCAAGGAGACGAGGCGCGTCATCCGGTCTTGCGCTTCTTATGCTTATCATAAAACCTCCGCCAATGCGCTTCTTTGTATTTTCTTCCGAAAAATACGGCTTGATTATATCATATTTCACTTTTTTGACCATATGCAAAACGGGACGGCAGAATTTTCCCCGCCGTCCCGCATACAGTCTGCATTACAGATCTTACTTTGGATTTATTAAGTCCGGTTAAATCATTTTGTCACACGTTCTTCAACCTTATAACCTGCCGACGTGATTTTCTCATTCTTCTCCATTTCAACGATAACAACACATTCTTTAACCATCGTCGCGGAATACTTGGGAAGTTTCCTTGAAAGCAAAACTGTGACAACGTCATTGTCGTACCGAATACCTTTTACGGATATTTGGCTTGAGATACTGCCGTCGAAATAATACAGAACGACCAGGCTTTTCTTCTCAAAGAATTTGTCGTCGTATGTTTCAATTTTTTCATAGTACGGCTGCTGAATTGCATCCGTTTTATATTCACGGATATGATTCTCTACCTCGTCCGCGTTTGTAAATAAAAACGCTTTGCTTTCAAAATTAAAACGCATGTCAGCCGGGACATCGTCAAAAACGACAGCTTCAAATCTCAGCGCACAGCCGGTCAATACTGCCGTTGAGACTGTCAGCACAGCTATCGACAAAGTAATCAGTAAAAAACGCATCCATTTCTTCTTCATTTCTACCACTCCTTCTTCTCATGGATCTTCCCTTCCGCACAACAGTGTAAATTACCGCAGCAGTTATTCAACTTTAGAATATAGTTTTGCCGTAACCGTATATTGCTAAAGAAAATGAACAAATTGCTTAGCACCATAATAAAACTATACATGCGTAAAAACAAGCGGCCTTGTCTGGCTTTCAAGTTTTTTCAACATTCTTTTGAGTTTCCGGGTGTGGTGAATCGTTATTTGACACATAAAAAAAGCCGGCAGAGTTTTCAGTTCCGCCGGCTCGCCTTTGATTATGTTTTATCTTTTCTTCTTTCTCAAAATCACAGCCGCCGAAACTGCAAGTGCAAGAGCGGGTATTGCAGCGACAAAGCCGCCGCAGCCGGCCTTTTTGGCGGGTTTATCGGACGTTTCCTTTCCGTCCGCAGTTTCTGTCGGAATCACGGCATCCGGCTCTTTCGTCGTTGTGTCCTCAGGCGCAGCAGTCACTTCGGGAGTCTCGGTGGGGGTTGGCGTCGGTTCAGGAGTCGGGAAAATTGCATCTCCGATTTCTTTGTAGGATTCCGCAAAGGCGTTGGCTTCATTGGCGTCAGAGAAAAAGCCAAGGAGATAGAAGTCGTAGGTGCAGTCGTTGTCGGTCTTTGCGAAATAGTCAAATCTGCAGTCGTCAACGCTTCCCTTCCAGAACCTGTTCTCTGAAAAATCAAGCACCACGAACTGGAGACCGTCTGTTCTTTCGTATGTGTAGATCAGATTTTTAGATTCGGTCAAAGTGTTGTCCGCGTCCGTCGTAAAGTAGAAGGATCCGATTACATCCTGATCGGAATTGAGAATCGTGTCGTAGTCAAACCTTCCCACAAGAAGAAGCGCCTTGTAGACCGAGGTGTCAATGCTTTCCATGTCATAGGTGTCGTCGTCCGCAATCTGCCCAAACGGGAGCTTCACATTCGGATCAAGGCCCGCAGAAGTTTCTATTACGGCGCACTTTTTTTCCTCGTCAAAATCTATGGATGTGACATTGCTGTTGTAGTTTGAGAAAAGGAAGAAATCGTCAACCTCTTCAACCGTGTTGAATCTTACGATCACAGGCTCCGCGGTTTCCATAGTTTCGGGAGTCGGTGTGGGTTCGGATTCGGTTCCCTTTTGGATAAAGTCAAACTCAAGGTCGAAGCCAACCATAAGACTTACCGTATATATTCCGTCCTCAGTGTCCAGCAGGACCGCTATGGAGTTCTTTCCTTTAAGCTCCGAAACATCGATATCCACAACAAATCTTCCGCCGTACTCCGCACCAATCGATGTCCCTGCATCGTAAATGGCCTGCTCTGTTTCAACACTGAACTCATCTTTGAAAACAGGGGCGTCGTTGTTTATCTGATATCCGAAAGATCTCACCTCGGAATCGCACACCGCCCAGCCTCTCACGCAGAGAGTATTGGCCTGTTCCTCAATACGGAAGTTGCTGCTCACAATATAGGTCTGAATCTGGGTGCCTGCTCCTATTTCAACGCCGTCTACAAGCATGGAATCCCAGTGGCCGGTCATGGCTCCCGCATAGTCCGATCCGTGATAAACCTCGTTTTCGCCTTCCGCCCAGGCTGTCACGCTGATGCAGGGCAACGCAAGCATAATCACTAAAAGAATTGCCAACAGTTTTTTCATATAATCCTCCGATAAAAAAATGTTTTGGTTTTATGTTACATATTATTGCAAATTCTAACCTGCTTGGCAAGCGTTTTAAAGGGTTTTTCCCGTTTTTTTCGAAACTTTTACTCTTTTAACAATTGCGGTTCCGGTGTTTGCCCGAAGAAGGCAAATGTGGTATCATCTTATACACAGACAGTTGACTGTGAACACGCCAATGCGACGGTCCCTGTTAAAAAGAAAAAACTGCAACCGCAAGGAGAATCAATATGACAAGAAAAGAGCTTGCAGAGAAAGCTGCTTTAGAGTGCTGCTCTGCTGAAACCACCGTGCGCTACGGTGTAAAACGGGGCAATCCCTTCTGGAACATAGAATCCACCCAGTTTATGTACGTGCCTGCCTTTCATTTCACGGCTGTCCGGGGCATCGGACGCTACCGCTTTGATGCGGTGGATGAGCTTGGCGGTGTCCACTCCTTTGAGGCGAGCGACTGCTGCGCGCTGCTCACGCCAATCTGGGCGGAGCTTCCCGAGGGGGTTGTGCGTCTCACAGTGACGGCTCTCAACGGGGACGGAAGCGAATTCGGGCCCGCCGGCTCACGAACCTTTTTCAAGCTCGCCCCGTTTCCGGAAGAAACCCCCAAAGCTGCCTGTTCATATAAGGAGAGCGCCATAAAGGCATACCGCTACGCCATGTCCCGGAGCTTCATAAAGCATTGGCGTCTTCACGGCGTTCCGGACCCATATTACGACCTCAACTCCTACCCCAGCAAGATGATAGGCTCCCTTGTGGAGGCGATGATTTCTTACGCAAGTCTTTGCCCCGAGGATGCGGAGGATGCCATGACCGTCGCGAAAAAAGCCGCGGATTACCTGATAAGCATCACGCCAAGGGGTGACGTGCCCCTTGCGGACCTTCCCCCGACCTACTACCTGGGTTTTTGCCCGGATCCTGAAAAATACGGTATCATATCATCAAACTGGCACGCGGCAATCCAGCACAACGGCACAATGATGATGATTTACCCGCCAAGAGCCGGTATCATGTACATCGCCCTCTTCAAAGCTACAGGCGACGTGAAATACCTTGACGAGGCAAAAAAAATAGGCCGCTACTATGCGGACACCATTGAGCCCAACGGGAGCTGGTATCTTGTGCGCTCCTGCGCCACCGGAGAGCCTGTGACCGGGAACTTCGTGTCTCCCATTGGCGAGGTGGTTCCCTTCATGATGAAGCTGTACGAGGCCACAGGTGACGAGAGCTTCAGGGAGTGCTGCGGCAAAGCCGTTTCCTATGTAATGGACACCCAGTACCGGACATACAACTGGGAGGGCCAGTTTGAAGACAGCCCCCTCTCCACCAATTACATGAACCTGACCCACTATGCGCCGGTGGAGCTTTCGATGTACCTGGCAAAGTACCGGAAGGACGATCCGGCTTCTCTTGAAACCGCCAAGGAGCTCATGCGCTTTGCGGAAGATCAGTTTGTGGTTTGGAAGAGACCGGCACCCTGGCCCCATCCCACTCCGGACGGAAGCACGCCCTACGACCCCGCTCTCTGGCACACCCCCGCAGGTCTTGAGCAGTACGGCTGGTACGTTCCCATCGATGCATCCACCGCATCCATAGCCCGGGGCTTTCTAACGCTTTATGAGGCCGGCTGCGGAGAACTGTACCTCGCCAAGGCCAAAGCCCTTGCGGACCAGCTGACCCTCATGCAGGGCCCCGACGGCAGGATTGAAACCCACTGGATGAACACGGAAGGGGCCAGGAAGAATTTCTGGTTCAACTGCATGTTTGAGAGCTGCCGTTTCCTTTCGGAAATATCCAAATACAGCGATTAGATTTTTGGCTCTTTACGCAAGTCGCGTAAAAATCAATAACGGATAACAATGAAAAAAGGTGTCTTGCGACGATTACTCGCGACTTGCTTTCCGCGAGCGGACCGCTCGAAGTACCTTCGTACATCATCGGGTCCGCGCACGAAAAAATAGCTCAAAAATCACGTTTTTTTGCTCTTTACGCAAGTCGCGTAAAAATCACGTTTTTTGGTTCTTGCGGCGCCTGCCTAGGATTTCACAGAATGCAATTGCGGCAAGTGCGATGATAATACAGTAGTCGAAGCTGCCGCCGGTGGGCGGGTTGACCGTCTGCGGAACTATGGAGTATGAAACGGAACGCACCCCGTAGAAATCGCCAATGCCAATGATCACAACCTCTGCCTCGCCGATTTCAGAGCTTCCGTCGTAAAGGACTTTGAAATCCTTGCCCTCTTCAAGTATCTTGCCGTTGAATGTGGCAGTGATCTCAGGGCTTTGGGCTTCGCCGCTGTACACCGCATCGCCGATTTCAAACGCGACATCGCCAATCAGATACGCTCCGTCACCCTGCAGGGCCGCCTCGTCCGCTTCCTCGAAGAGCGAATTGGCGTTAAATCTGAATCCGTTAAAAGTCTTTATGATGTAAGTAGGGCTGCTGTCTGCAATCTCTTCTACCTCTTCAATTCTCTTCCAACCGAGAGTAATACCCCAGCCTTCCTTTTCGATGTCTATCGGACTGAACTGGGATATCGGGACAAGGGCATCGTAGTTGTCGCAATCCGTCACGTGTGCACCGGCCGCATATCTGGCACCTGTAAAGCGGTTATCGTCCATTGGATAGAAGGCTCTCTCGTCAATTGAATTAAATGTGAGCCCATCCACCTTCCAGCTGCCGTCGACAAAAGATATCGAAAGGAATGCATCGCTGAATTCACCGTTTCCCCAGTAAAGCTGGATGGGAACAAGGGCCTTTTCTTTGGACCGGTCCTTGTAATTGATTTGGGCGGGATGCTCGTTTCCCTCCGCATCTGTCAGCACAAAAGTGTATGTTTCTACGCCGGGCATAATCCACACGGAAGTGTCGGATGAATACACTCTGCGTAAAAGATCGGCGCTGTTTTCGTAGTAGTTTTCGTAATACCGGTTGATGTCGAGGCTGCCCTCATACTCCGGTGTGTTATAGCTGATTCCGTTTGGGAAAGCCTTCTCGATTGGCTTGTCATCGTAAAAGAGATGCAAAATCAGATCAAATTCATCGCTCCGGTAATTGGTGGGCTCGATTTTGGCGGATGAGGTTACGCTCATCAATGACTGGGCGGTCGTGCCGCTGATTGTCACTTGGTAGAAACCGGTGTCGCCTGTGCCGATTATTCTCTTAACACTGACTTTTTTCCCGGAAATCGCCTCTTTTGCCTGCTGATCAACTATGAGCGAAAAATAATCCGTAATATCCTCCGCCGAAGAGAAGTCTTCGTCATAAGTTTCTATCGTTTCATACGCCTTGTCTATTGCGGTTTTGAATGAGTTGTACTGATTAATGTACTCATCAACATCCGCCCAGGTAACTGCGTCCGTTGTTTTCGGTGCAAGCTTGTCCACGGTGCGTCCGATGCGCAAGATAACCGAATAATATGTGACTGCAAGGGCCCTCTCCGCCAAAAACTCCCGGATTACCGGATCATCAACGACACCGTTCATTCTCGAGATTTCGGAGAGATAGCAGTCCATGTTGTCCAGATTGCCGTCGCCGAACACAATGTTGAATCCTGTGGGCTCCACTGTGATGTAACCGTTTTCGTTGGGATTAATAAACTCTCCGTCAAGGCCACGAATGTAATACCCGGACATTATCCTGCGTGTGGAGTCAGAATTGGCGGTGTAAATAACATCGTCACCGCTTCCGTCGCAATCGTTAAGGATTGAAAGTATCCTGAGCGCAACCTCTGTATAGGCGTTTGTCAAGCCGTTAATTTCCGAGGCTGAGGCATTGTCGAGTTCGGACTGCAAAGCGCTCAAGCCGCCAACGATATTTCCAAAGTCATAAAGAGAGTATCCCCCTCCGTTATATTCAAAGGCGGTTAGGAGCGAATTAATTTCGTCGTAGTAGTTGTATTTTCCGTTCACAGCGCCGGGATTCTTTGCCTCGCTGATCAATAATTTGTCAAGGGCGGTAATCTCCGGCATCAGACGTTCAGTAAAATTTTTTGTATTGATTACGGAAAGAGTCGCTTCGGAATGCTGCTCCTCGCTGTAAAATTTTACAAGACCGTCAACTATGTGCCTGCCCAGTTCAAATCCGTCCATTCCGGGGTTCTCCTTGAGAGCGTTCAGCCAGGATGTGTATTCCTGCCCGTTTCCCGGTTCAGACTCCGCCGAAGCCACCAGATAATCGGTAAAAGGAGCAAGCACCGCAGCGATTTCAACGGAAGACATTAAACAGGCGTCAAAATTTATGATTTCAAATTTTATGCC
Source organism: uncultured Ruminococcus sp. (assembly GCA_902782645.1). Lineage (GTDB taxonomy): Bacteria > Bacillota > Clostridia > UBA1212 > UBA1212 > UBA1212. Next base: position 25,737 of record CACZNV010000129.1, read on the forward strand.
GTCTTTTATAAGCTTTGTGTCGCCAAGGAGGGAGACTGTTGCCGTCATTTCGATAATGCTTGGATCTATAAACCTTTCATCGCAGCCGAACCCGAGCGAGAACGCGCCGCCGTGGTCCCATAAAATCAGGTCGTATTTGTCTGCAGGATAGTTTTCATAACAGTAATCAATGAAAGCGGTAAGGGTTTCCGGCTTACTCATGTTGGCTTTTTCAAAACCCTCTATGCCCGTAGCTTCAATGAGCTTCATTATACCGTGGTCTTCGTTTTCCCGTTTTCCTTCAATCTTCCAAATCTGGTCGTATTCCGGGTTGACCTCTTCGGCCCCTGAGAGATACTCTGCCTCTGTCTTCCACTCAGTTGTTCCGCCGGTCATCACTATGAAATCTATATTTTCATCGTAATCCGCTTTCATCGCCTGAACAAGATTCCATGTTCCGTCACCCCACATGCGCTCCAGATTAGATCCGACAAGGTAAAGCATTATAGTGCGTTTTTGAGGTTCCTGAGAAGCTTCAGCCGGCTGTGGTGAGACTGCGATTAAGCAGAAAACAACAGCAGCAGCCGTGAGGAATGCAATCAGCCTCTTTTTCATTTTCTCCATTGTTAAAGCCTCCTAAAGAAGTCAATCCCTGCTTTTCACCGTCAGTTTATTGCCGTCAAACCAGATTCTTGACGATTGTCAGCACATTCCGGCCGTCTTTGTACTCATACTTTATATCGTCCATGCTCTTCTTGACCATGTAAATTCCCAAACCGCCAATGGGCCTGTCTTCCGCCGCGAGGGTCAAATCCGGGTCCGGCTTTGCAAGCGGGTCATAGGGAGTGCCGCTGTCGCTGAAAGTAATCGATATGCGGCGGGGGTCGGACGCTGAGCCTTCAATCCGGATCTCGGCAGAGCCCTTTTCCGGATGATAGGCGTAATGGGCAATATTGACGAATATCTCTTCCACAGCCACGTTGATTTTCATTTTTGTTTTCTCAGGGCAGTTCATGGCGTCAAGTTCGCGGTCCACGAAAGAAAGCACATGTTCAAGGTTTTCCACCTCAGCGTCAAGCTTTATTTCCTTGACGACCTGCGCCCCGTTGTAGCAGAAGCCCATCATGGTTATGTCGTCAAACTGTGGAGCGTCGCCCACAAAGCCGTCAATCGCTTCTCTCACAGAACGGAGAATTCCCTCCGGAGAGCCGTCCTCGCTGCCGTTCAGGGCGGCAAGCATACGCTCGGCTCCGAACAGCTCGTTGTTTGCGTTTGTGGCCTCCGGAACGCCGTCCGTGTACACAAACAGCCTGTCGCCGGGGTTGAGTTCGAAGGTGTGCTCTTTAAAGCGGATGCCGTTCATTGTGGCAACAGCCGGGCTGTGGCGGTACACCACAAGTTCAAACTGTCCGTCTGCGCGGCAGATGACGGGGTGCTCGTGGCCTGCATTGGCGGCAACACCCTTGCCGGTTGAGAGTTCGATGACGGCAAGCCACACCGTGACGAAAAGTTCCGCCTCGTTTCCTTCGCAGAGCTGCTCGTTGACGTTCTTCAGTATCTCAGCGGGGCTCTCGCCAAGCTGGGCCCGGTTTTTGATAAGGGTCTTCGCGATGACCATGAACAGAGCCGCGGGAACGCCCTTGCCGGATACGTCCGCCATTACAAGTGCGATGTGGTCGTCGTCAACAAGGAAGAAGTCGTAGAAATCGCCGCCAACTTCCTTGGCAGGGTTCATCGATGCGTAGAGATCGAATTCTTTTCTGTCCGGGAAAGCGGGGAATATTCGGGGCAGCATATCCGCCTGGATCTGCGTGGCAACATTCAGCTCCGCGCCGATGCGCTCTTTTTCCGCGGTGACTGCGGTCAAGTGGGTGATGTAGTTGTTGATATCCCGCTCCATCTGCTTCACGGAGTCGCACAGCGTCTCCACTTCGTCGCCTGTGCGTATCTTCAGCTTGGAGATTGCGGAGTCTGTTTTCTGTTCGTTCGAACGGTCCTGTACGAAGGAGCGGGCCGCGTCGGTGAGCATGTTAATGGGTTTGATAAGCACCTTGGCGATGCCGAAAAGAATGCCCGCCGTAATAATGACAGCTGCAATACCGATGAAGATCAGAACGTTGCGCAGATAATCGGCCCTGTCCTGCATTATTTCGTCCATCGATATGTCAACGCCGACAAGAGCCACCGGATTTCCGGCTTTGTCCCTCACCGGCTCCATGGAAGTACAGAGCCATCCGTATGAGTCATTGGTGATAAAGGCCGGGATGCCCTCTTCAGGGTTCTTGGTTTCCTTTGTGGGACCTGAGACCTTGTGGGTGGTGCCCAGCTGGCACTGCTCGGATGACCTGTCGGCGTCCAGTATGTAGGTGCACCAGTCGCCGTCCAGCTTCTGGACGTAGAGGTAGGTTATGTCGTTGCTGTCCTTTATGTCAAAGAGGATGCTCAGCATGCGGTAGTAGTCGGCGTCTTTCAGGGCGTTTGCCTTGGCGTCGTACTCTATACGGTACTCAGTGTTCTCTTTATCACTGTACTTGTCTTCGTCGTACTCTCCAATCTGCTTCACAGCATTGTAATAGTAAAGCAGCGCATCCGGATCGAGCTGGGAGGCTGCTGTTTTTGCGAGATTGGAGGTCAGTTTTTTGTAGTGTGAATCCATCGTGTCGCTGTAAACGCGGTAGCTGATGGTCACCGCGATAGCCGACAGAACCAGGGCTGCGAGAATGATTACCACAACGGTTTTGAATCTGAGGGAAACCACCCGGAACTTCTTTTTCTTCATTTGAGCCATTTTGTGCACAGTCCTTTCATATGAGAAGTAGATTGGCGTATGTGCGCCGGAGAGGCGCGTTGAATACAAGAGAGGACACATCGGAAGAGCCTTTGCAGGAAGCATCTTCGGGAAGATATGCCAAAATGCGGGAGACGCTGAATAAGCCGCAGAGAGCTGATGAGATTCTCCGGAGCTGTTCCGGATTAAGATCAGTCTCAATGATGCGAAGAACACCTTCAGAGGGGCAGGCCATCAGAAAACGGGTGCCGCCGTCCAGTGTGAAAGCAACCGTTTTACCTCCGCAAAAACCGTTTTCTTTCACGCACCAGCGCAGGTGGCTGTCGGACCATTTCACGTAGGGGCGCCCATTGAACGCCCTGTTGCGGAGCCGGTTGTATTCTTCCGCAGAAATAGGTGAAAAATATATATTTTCCTCTCTGTTTTTTCCCGGGGCCGCCTCAAACAATTTGAAGTGGCTGTCCTCGGTAAAGCCCAGGTAGGAATAGTATTCTATAAGCGCAGGCACGGGCTTCAGGAACAGTCCGTAACCCTTCTCCTCCGCAGTATGTGCAGCGGAAAGGAGCAGGGAACGCATCAAGCCCTTGTCCCGGTATTCGGGGAGAGTTCCCACCGCATAGACATACTTTACCGGGTCCTCCCGCAAGCCTTCGGCGAACGCCGCGTCCATCAGGTTTACCATGCTGACAGGCTTCCCGTCCACCGTGTAGACGAGGACGCCGATCCGGCCGAAGTTTTCCCTGTAGAAAAGGCGTATGTACTCCCCCGGGTCGGGGAAGCAGGACTGCCAGACAGCGCAGAGATCCGGAATATCATGTTCGTTTGCCATTCGGATATCGGATTTCAAAACTGTCTACACCTCCACGGTAAGGGTGTTGAAACCGGCGTAGCGGCGGTAGAAAAACTGCTTGGATTTCGCTTTCACCATCTGGATGCCCAGGGACGCCAGATTCTCGTCGTCGTCATAGTCCCGGCCCGTCTTCATGGCGAAAGGATTGAAGTCAACCGCGTTGTCCCGTATGTGAAGCACCACGGAGCCTTCTTTTTCAAAGCAGACCGTGAGCTGTATGTATTCGTTGCCTTCTTTGCGGAATGCATTGGCGATAATCGCCTGGCAGACCTCCTCCACGCAAAGGGAGACATAGTATATCTGTTTCGGCGTCGCACCGTTCTCCTCGCAGAAAGCTTCCGTCTTGCCCAGTAAATCCGAAATATCCGTAGAGTTCGCGTCCAGGAGATAGGAGAACACCACATCCGACACCGGCTGCTTTCTGAGACGGCAGACAGGTATCCACACGGCAAGGGCACCCAGCTCCGCACCGAGGAAAACGAACCAGAACCATTTCAGACCAAAGAAGGACAGTATCAGTGCAAAAGCGGTAAAGCACACAAAGTTCCTCATCTGATTGATGAGAAACACGATTTTCTCACCGCCAACGGCCTGGTAATAGTAGCTCCAGACTATGCTCAGTCCGGCAGGCACCACCGACAGGCAGAACAGGCGCACCGCAAAAGCTCCGGCCTTCACCGCCGCACCTGTGAGTCCGAACATAGAGCACACATAGGGTGCAAAGACCGCAAACAGCCCGGAGACCGCGCCGCCCGCCAATACGCCGATGATGACCGTAAAAAACATAACCCGCTTCACTGCATCTTTGTTGTGTTCCGCAAAGAAAGTGCCGCACAAAGGCTGGGCGGTATCGCCGAGAGCGGAATAAATCGCCAATGCAAAATATGACACATTCTGAACGACGTTGAACTGTGCCAGAGCCCCGTCACCGCCAATGCGCAGCAGAATGTTGTTTGCAATCAAGAGTGCCGCAAACTGACCGATATAGCCAAAGGAAGATGACATTCCGGTTTTCAGCACCGAAAAAATAATTTTTATGTTGGGTTTGACGAACTTAAAGCGGAGAATTGCCCATTTTCTCGTGAAATGGAGGGAGAAGATGGCGATTCCCACCGCCTTGCCGAGTACCGTCGCAATGATTGCGCCGCGGACGTCCATTTTGAACACAAGCACAAGCAGCGCGCTGGCGGCGACGTCAGTCAGGTACCCCGTGACGTATCCTATGCTCGCCAGTTTTTCATTGTCATCGCAGCGCACGCAGTAGTAGAGCAGGAAGTACATGAACGTGAGCGGCGCTCCTAAAAACATAATCTGCAAATAGTCTTTTGCATATTTCCACAGCTCGCCCTCCGGGGAACCTGCCCCCAGCAGACGAAGAATATATGGCATTAAAATCAGGCCCAGCGCCCCGATTAAAACGCTGACGGCAACAGCGAACATCAGCATCTGGGAGTAGATCTCAATTGCTTTTTTTGCCTTGCCCTTGCCGAGAGTCCTGGTGTAGTGCACGGAGGTGCCCACGGCAATTCCGATGTCCAGCACGTTGTAGAGCATATATACAGGTGCCACCAGGGACATGATTGCAAGCCCTGTCTTTCCGATCCTGATGCCCACAAAAAGAGCGTCCGCAATATCTCCCAGGGCCAGTCCCAGCGCAGAAAAAAGCGTGGGCCAGAAAAGCCGGCGGAACATGCGGTCGGTAAACGATTTGTTTTTCAGGACACTTGCCCCATGCTCGCTCATTTAAGAGTTCCTTTCCAGATTCGCACCAGTTCTTTCGGCCGGCGCAGCAGTTTGTGCTGTCTGAGACCCGCAAGTCCCATGTCCTCTTCCGAATCCACGGTTTTAACTTCTTCCGGGAGTTCGGAATAGAGAACCCATTTGATATAGCAGTCGCATTGTTTGTCTATCACCTTGCAGAAGCTGATGTCAAATACCTCCGGGGTGATAAAAATGCCTGCGGCATATGCCGCGTCCTCCCCGTCCGCCTGATACAGTCTGCCCCATAAACGGAGCTCCGAGAAGTGTTTCAGGGCCTCTTCCGCAACAGCCGTATCCGCCAAGTCTCCCGTCATGCGGTCCTCAGCCCATCTTCTGTTGATTACAATCGCCCTTTCAACATTGCCCGGAGTCAGGGGTTCCGAGGACCATTCCTTCGCAGAATCCCGTCCGACACGTATCCTGTGGCGGAGGTCTTTAAATTCTTTTCCTTCAAGAGCAAGCTGCCTGTCCTTATCGTATAGGTACGGAAAATCGTCCCTGCATTCTTCGAAAACGAATCTGTCCGGATAGGTCTTCTCCAGGAAAAGCCTGTCGCCGTCGCTCACGTAAGAAAATACGGGAGATTCATATTGAAGGAGTGTGTCTAAAAGCTTCTTTTTCCCTGTTTCAGAGCCGCAGGGGAACATATATGCATTATCTCCCCTGGCTCCGTATTTAATCAGGAAAGCGTCATCCGTGAGGCAGATACTGTACTTTTCATGCTTCTGCCACGCAAAGAGAGAGGCAAAGGCATAAACGTACAGCGTGCTTCCGGATGCGGCGCGGATGGTCTCCACCCTTGCCATCTGGTCCATTGTGATTTTTGTGAACACGAGTGATGACGTGTTGCAATTGTCGGATGTCAAAATGTTATCCTCCGGTTTCGGCAGAGATAATCAAAGGTGCAGATGCCTGCGGCTTCTCACTCGATCTCAAGAAAATCAACGAAGCCTGTCACTTCGAATATCTCCATTATCTCCGGTTTCACGTTTCTTATGACCATGCGGCCCTGTTTGTTCATCACTTTCTGAGCGGAAAGCAGGACCCGCAGCCCTGCGGAGGAAACGTAATCCAGCGCGGTGAAGTCAAAAATCAGCGTGGTGATGCCGTTTACCGATGTCCGCAGCTCGCCTTCAAGCATTGGCGATGTCATTGTGTCCAGCCGCCCCTCCAGGGCTACGGTCAGTGTGTTTTCTTCCTGTTTTTTTATGATATTCATGGGTACCTCCAATCAGGCTCCTGAATCAAACCGCAGATAATCAAAGACGTCTTTTAACATCTTTCTGGCTGTAAGGGGTGGAATCGGAGGCGTCGGTTATAACCTGGGGTCTTGAGTAAGCGGTGCCCGGCCTATTCATTCCCGGTAAAATAAAGCCGCCGGATGCTTCGTCAAGGAGCTCGTCGGGCAAAGCAACGCCCATTTTGCTCAAAAGGTCAAGCACCTCTCCGCTGTTTTTGCAGGCGGACACTTTTGCCTTTTGGTCCTTCGACAATCCGGCAATTACACCGTTAAGTATCTCATTAAATTTCTTTTCGTCCATTTTTCTTTCTTCCTTTCTGTTTATGAATCCGATTACTCGGAAATATCCAATTGCTGACGGGCCACAAGGTCCGCAAAGAATCCTTTTTTTGCCATCAGGCTGTCGTAGGTTCCGTCCTCGACGATATGGCCCCTGTCCAGAACTATGATGCGGTCGCATTGGCGGATTGTGGAAAGCCTGTGGGCTATGATGATGCGGGTGCATTTCATCCGGTCAAGTGCCTCCGAGACCTGTTTCTGAGTCAGATTGTCCAGTGCGCTGGTGGCCTCGTCGAACATCAATATCTTAGGTTTCGGCGCAATGGCCCGGGCAATCAAAAGGCGCTGCCGCTGCCCGCCGGATATGCCGCCCTGTCCTTCGGAGATCAAGGTGTGCATTCCCATCGGCATAGCGCGTATGTCGTCTGCGATGCCCGCCAGTTCCGCAGCCTCCCAGGCGTCATCGAGAGTGAGCCACGGTGCTGATATGGTTATGTTCGAAAAAATGTCCCCGGTGAACATTTTCCCGTTCTGCATCACCGCTCCGATTCTGCGGCGCAGCGATTTCAGATCTATCCGGTTAAGGTCCCGTCCGTCATAATAGACGGCGCCCTTTTGGGGCGTCTCGAAGCCCAGCATCAGGCGCATAAGCGTGGATTTCCCGCAGCCGGTCTTTCCCACAATGGCAACGTACTGCCCCGGCCTTATCTTAAGCGTGAGGTCGTCAAGCACCGGAGGCATGCTTTCAGTATAGCGGAAAGTCACATTGTTCAGTTCTATGCCGCCGGAAAGACGGGTCAGAACCAGTTTATCTTCCGCAACTTCAGGTTCTGTCTCCAGTATAGGCTTTGCCATCTCCATTGCCGGCTTGATCAGCGCAGCGCCGGAAGCGATGCCCGCCAATGCCATGAAAGCCGCATTCATCATTCCGTAGGCGGAGTTGAAAGCGTAATACTCGGCAACGCTAACCCCGGTCTTCACTGCTGAAGCGTATATGAACATGGTGCCGATCACCGAAACCGCCAATGTTATCACAGGTGCAACCTTCAAATACATCGGAGGGTTATACAGTAGTTTCGCCTCATCGGCATACAGTTTTCCCCAGCGGGCGAAGGCCCGTTTTTCCGCGCCGGAGAGCTTAATCTTCTGGATTCCTGAAATCAGTTGGTAGCTGAGGCCGCTCTCTTTATTGGCGAGTTCCATCTGCCTGCGGCTGATTTTCATCTGCCCTAATGTCTGCACAAGGGTGACAAGGAGCGTCAGCAGCGTTATGATCAGAGCCGGGGCCACCAGGGCCGGCGCATAAATGAATATCTGTGTTATGTAGACCAGCGAAAACAGGCTCGTAAGCCCCGTGGACAGCGCCATGCTCACAATCTCGCTGCAGAGGCCGTTGATGTACTGCGCACGGTTTGAGAGCTCGCCGGAGCTGTACTTTTTGAAGAAATCAGCCGGCAGGCTGAGGATGCGCATCATGGTGGCGGCCTCCACAGACTGGTTCAGTTTCATTCCTATACGCGCCACAAGGAGCGCTTTGATTGACCCGAACAGCAAGGCGGCTATTGTGGACGAAACCAGGAATACTCCCACGCCAAGCAGCGCCCTCATGCTCCCGTCGGCAAGCACATCCGAGAACAGCAGCTTGCTGAGCCACGGCGTCAGCATTCCGATTGCAGTCACCGCAACCATTGCCGCCAAAAGAAGTACCACGTCAGGCAGTGTGATCTGCTGCACAATATACTTCACCAGGCCCCCAAGGGTCATCTTGGCGAGAGGGAAAGGCTTGTAGAAGGCCACTGCCTCTCTTTCGATCAGGGACTGTGTTTTCCGGTTCAGGCGCACCGTTTTTCCGCTCTTTCGGTCGAAAAAGCGATACCCGTTCAGTCCCGAGGGTATAAGGGCCACCACGCTGCCGTCGTCTTTTCTCGTTCCCAGCATCGCGCCTGCCGCGTCGTGGTACCAGCCCGGATCCAAGTGAACGGTTCTGCGCATTATCCCGTAAGGGCGGAGCAGAAACTCCAGCACCTCGTTCATGTCTTTTATACTCTCCGGAATATCCCGGGACTTCACCCGGTAGTACTTCAGAATCTCGCCAATGGCATCCGCCGCAATCTGACGGTCGTCATTCAGGGCTTCGTTCATGCGCTGCCCCATTACGGCGCCTGCCATCTGCCTGAAGGAATCTTCGAATACGAACTCATCCGCTTCTTTTCTTGCGCGGATCTGTTCATCAAACCAACCCATAAGATCCCTCCTTTACTCCGAAGTCACAAGCGCTTTGTACACGCCGTCTTTTGCCATCAATTCTTCGTGGGTGCCCCGCTCGACAACCTTGCCCTTGTCCAGCACTATGATTTCGTCGCAGTCACGGATGGTGGAAAGCCTGTGGGCAATGACCACGCAGGATATTCCCCTGTCCTTTATGGAGCGCACAACGTCATATTCGGTCTTTGCGTCAAGAGCGCTGGTGGCCTCGTCCAGAATGATCATGGTGGGGTCCTGGGCCAGCACCCGGGCAATCTCCATGCGCTGCCTCTGGCCGCCGGAGAAATCCTTGCCGCCTTCCGTAATCTTGTACTGATATCCGCCCTCACGCTGCATGATGTCCTCGTGAATCTGGGCGTCCCTTGCAGCCATGATGATTTCGAAATCCTCAATGGAGTTGTCCCACATCCGGAGATTATTGCCGATAGTGTCCTCAAACAATATGATTTCCTGGTCCACCACCGCCACGGAGCCCGTAAAAATGCTCCGGTCGATTTGGGAGATGGGCTTGCCGTCAAAAAGTATTTCGCCGCTCCAGGGCTGATAGAGCCCGGAAATAAGCTTGGAAAGCGTGCTCTTACCGCAGCCGGATGTGCCAACGAAAGCCACCCGCTGTCCCTGCTTCAGCTCCAGGCTGAAATCTTCGATCAGCGGCGGTGCGAGACGTGAATAGCCGAAGGTCACATTCTTCATCACCAGGCTGCCGCTCAGTTTGTCGTAGCTTGCGTTATTGTCCCCGGCCTGCGCCGCATCTGCGGCAAACATCTCGTCCTCCGGGTACTCCATAACGTCCTCGATACGCTCCATGCTCGTGCGCATCTCCTGCATCTGCTGTCCCGACTCAATGAGATTCTGTGCCGGCGTCATAAACGAGCCCAGGAAGCCCTGGAACGCCATGACCATACCTACGGTGAACTGACCGCGCATAACCAGCCAGACGCCAAGGATAAGCACCGCATTGTTAAGCACCCCTGCCACGACGGAGGGGACCACGCCAAGGTATTGATTGATTTTCTGGAACCGTACGTTCTGAGTGTTGACGGATGCCTGATAGCCGGACCATTTTTCAAAAAAACCGTTTTCCGCGCCGCTGGCCTTGATGGTTTCAATCATCTCGATTCCCGAGACGGTTGCAGAGGCAAGTTTTCCACTGTCGCGCATCATGACGCGGGTTATATTGATGCGCTTCGCAGAAATGAAGCGGGACATAAATATCTGGATAAGGACGGAAGCGATTCCCACAAGGGCCAATATCCACGAATAGCGCAGCATGACCACCAGATAAAAAATCATCATAAAGCTGTTGATGGCAAGCGGAGCCAGGGTATTCACGATGTCGCCGGCAACGGTTTCATTGGCGGCTTTGCGCATCTGAATATCCCCCGCCATGCGCTGGGAAAAGAATTCCATAGGCAGGCGGAGCACTTTCCACATGTAGCTGCTGTTTCCC